>NZ_JBQKGH010000001.1:0-266271 GCF_052118905.1 Collinsella sp. LCP21S3_A3
GAGGACTACGTCATCATCGACACCGCCGAGTACGCGATCCCGGGCCTGGACGACGACTTCCGCGTCATCGTGTCGCCGTGGATCCTGTCCGTGCTGACCACCGACCGCCTCTCGCGCAACTACGAGCTGGTCACCAAGCACAACCTCAAGTACCGCCGCTACTACCACCAGTTCGACTACTAAGAGCTGGTCACGGGTCCGATATCTTGGCTGGTTGATATCTCAACCCTGCACAAGGGCGTCCGCAATTGCACGGGCGCCCTTTTTGCGTTGTAACAAGAGACCGCTGCTAATCGCTTGCCCTATGTTTCCAAATGAATACGCTGTGAGCCGAGGGGGACGGTTCTCCCCGCAAGCACTCTAGTATGCTAAAGTACCCAGAAGACCGGCGGAGCTATGCCGGTCTTTCGTTCTATATGAAACGCAGTATGAGGAGGCTCACCAGATGACGGCCACACCGTGGGGATTCCGGGACATATTGCCCGAGGAGGCTCAGGCACGCGAGGAGATCGCGTATACGGTGAAGGGCTGCTTCAGGGAGCATCATTACCTTCCGGTCGAGACGCCGCTGCTCGAGGACAAGGGTTCGCTCGAGGAGGGCGGCCGCATTGCGGACACGCCGTTTAAGCTCTTTGATGACGACGGCCGCCTGCTGGTGGTCCGTCCCGACAACACGCTGCCGATCGTGCGCCTGGTTTCGACCCGCATGCGTGCGGCCGATCTGCCCCTGCGCCTTCGCTACGAGGCGCCGGTGGTTCGCGAGTGCCAGCGCAATGCCGGTGGCTCGCGTCAGTTTACGCAGCTGGGCTTTGAGCTTATCGGTGTGGGCGATACCGCGGGCGATGTAGAGATTGTTTCGCTGGTGGCCGAGGCCGTGCGTAAGCTGGCGCTTCCCGATGCTCGTATTATCGCAGGTAGCGTGCGTCCTTTTAAGGAGCTGCTCGCGGCGTGCGAGGATCGCGAGCTGGCAGCCGAGGCCCTGCGCTGCGTGCATGCCAACGACTTTGTGGGCCTCGATGCCCGCGTGGCTGCCAGCACCGAGTCTGATGCCGTCAAGGCCGCCATTAGCGAGCTGCCGCGCCTGCACGGTGGTGCCGAGGTGCTCGACCGCGTGGACGCGCTGCTGGAGGCCGCCGGTATCGCCGCGCCGCCGACACGCGAGCTGCGTGCCCTGGTCGAGGGTTTGATAGCGACACGCTGCTGGTCAAGGTTGACTCGCCGGGTCCGGCCTGCCATACCGGCAACCGTACCTGCTTCTTTAAGAAACTCGCGTAGGGCGGGCGCTCGACCAGGCGCTTGGCCGACCAGAAAGGATTGAACCATGGGTGTGCGTACCGCAAATGTTCAGGATGGAAATATCGGCGAGACGCTAACGGGGCTGGCCGAGGTGATTCACGGTCGTCGCGATGCGTCGCCGCAGGAAAGCTATACCGCTCGACTGCTGACCGATGTGGAGGACGAGCTGCTCAAGAAGCTTGCCGAGGAGGCGAGCGAGGTGATCATGGCCTGCAAGGATAACGACCATGATCACATTCGCTACGAGGCTGGCGACCTGGTCTACCACCTGCTCGTGACGCTTGAGCGCTACGGCATTACCCTCGACGAGCTGGCCGGCGAACTCAACGCCCGCCGCCACTAGTCGTTAAAGAACGTCCCCGATGACCATAGAAGTTGCGGTGGAATAGTTCTTGTTAGACGGTCTTAGGGCTATAAATAGGAGCTATTTCACCGCAACTTATGAAGGGATGGCTAGGCGAGGGGTGTGGACTCCCATTCGCCGGTGGGGTGGGGGATGTCGAAGGTTCGGTAGCCGCAGTCGTAGGCATGGGCTTGGGCCTCGCGGATATTCCAGCAAATATCACAGGCGCGGTGCGCATCCGAGCCAAAGGTAATGGGCGCCTCAGCATGGGCAAAGCAGCGCAAAAGGCCGGTCGCGGGATAGTAGTCGTCGAGCCCCTTGCGCGGTGCGGCGGTCGAGACCTCAACGCGGCGGCCCGTATCGTGCGCACACTCGGCCATCTGCCGCCAAAACGGCGCGGGGTCAAAGTCGGGCGCAAAGCCTTCCTTCGAAAAGCGCATGACCAGGTCGGGGTGAGCCATCACATCAAAGTTGAGCGAGCTTTCGCAGGCGCGGCACCAGTCATCGACATAGCGCTCCCACACGCCGCGCACGCCTAAGTTTTCCCAAACGTGCAGGTTGGTGTCGTCGTCGATCCAGCCGCAGCGTGAGTCAGGCGTATCGGGGCGTGCGACGCCCTCTGTCCCCGTCGCGCCCGCAGCGCCTGCCATGATATTGCCCGGGTTACCAATCCAATGCACGCTGCCCAGGCGTACGACGGCGCCCCGGGACCAGCGCTCAACCAAAGGCTCGCAGCCTTCGTACCAATCGCACTCAAAGCCATAGACAAGCTCGAGCTCCGGCGCAATCTGCGCGGCAAGCTTGCGGGCATCCTCAAAAGCCAGACGATGCGCCGGCAGGTCGCCCTCGACAACCTGCACCTCGCAGGTGGCATCCATGCTGGCAGGCAGGGTAAGGTGATCGGCCGAGACCATGGTGCGGCAACCGGCCGCAGCAGCGGCGCGGACGTTGTCTTCAAACGAGGCGTGTCCGTCCGAGAACGAGGTGTGAGTATGGCAATCGACTAGCGGGCAAGCAGGCATGGCGGCTCCTTTGCGTCAAGCGAATCTGCTCCATTGTAACGGCGCGGCCCCCAGTGCGATGTGCGCGCCGGGGGCCGAAATCGACTGGAAAGGACGGGCGGCGCATAAGGGCGGGCTCGCGACATCGGCCTTGCTTCGAATCATGTACCTCAGCCTCCAAAACCGACAAAAAATGACATGTTTGGAGGCTGATGTACATGTTTGGCCGAGGCGGTGGAGTGTCGGTTC
This sequence comes from Collinsella sp. LCP21S3_A3, assembly GCF_052118905.1. Taxonomy (NCBI): domain Bacteria; kingdom Bacillati; phylum Actinomycetota; class Coriobacteriia; order Coriobacteriales; family Coriobacteriaceae; genus Collinsella; species Collinsella sp. LCP21S3_A3. The sequence continues at coordinate 2,890 of NZ_JBQKGH010000001.1, forward strand.
TTGCAGACAAGGAAAATCGCGCTCATCGCGCGCCGCCACACTTGCGCCGCTCGCGATGTGCTAGCGTTTGGGTGAATAAAACGAGCCCGTGCGGAAAGGAGCCGGACCGTATGCAACGTGGAACTACATCTCCGCTGTCCCGCGAGACCGATGCGCCCGAAACCATCGTCAAGCTGGAGTGCGACATCGACGACGCGTCGCCCGAGGTGCTCGCCTACGCCGCCGACCGCCTGCGCGAGGCCGGCGCGCGCGAGGTGCACTGGCTGCCCCTCTATTGCAAGAAAGGCCGCCCTGGCTGGCAGTTGCAGGTAATCTGCACCCACGAGGATATCGAGCGCCTGCAGACGATCATCTTTTTGGAAACCACGACCAATGGCATCCGCCGCCAGGTTATGGAGCGCGTTTGCCTGCCGCGCTACTTTGAGCGCGTAACGACGCCATGGGGCGAAGTGTCCGTCAAGGTGGCCACCTTGACGGACGGCAGTGAGCGCGCGGCGCCCGAGTACGAAGACTGCGCCCGCCTTGCCCGTGAGCACAATGTGCCGCTCCAACGCGTGATGCAGGCGGCCCAGAGCGCGGCACTGCGATTTGAATAACGCGGCTGGTGGCGACATTCCGCGCCCGGCCACGTCAACCCCACCCCGAAAGGACCTCCATGAAATACCTCATCGCTTCTGACATCCACGGCTCGGCATATTGGACCGAGCGCCTCTGCGCCGCCATCGAAGCCGAGCAGCCCGACCGCATCGTCCTGCTGGGCGACCTGCTTTATCACGGTCCGCGCAACGACCTGCCGCGCGACTACGCTCCCAAGCGCGTGATTCCGTTGCTCAACGCCCTGGCCGACCGCATTATCGCGGTGCGCGGCAACTGCGACGCCGAGGTCGACCAGATGGTTCTCGGCTTTCCCGTCATGGCGGACTACGCCACGCTGTTCGACGAGACCGGCCGCGAACTGTTCCTGACGCACGGCCACGTCTTTGGCGTCGGCATGCACAACAGCGTCGATCACGCGCCCGCGCTGCCCGAGGGCTCCGCGCTCGTCTACGGCCACACGCACGTCAAGGTCAACGAGGAAAGCACCGCACACCCGGGTCTGTGGCTCTTCAATCCCGGCAGCGTGAGCATCCCCAAGGACGGCACGCACAGCTATGGTATCTACGAGGGCGGCGCGTTCCGCCATGTGATCATGGAGGAGGACTAACCATGGCCGAGCACATGGCTCAGCAAAATGCCGAAGGTTCGCGCGACCTGTCCACGCTGGTCGATGCATCGGCCGAGTTACAACATCTGGTACAGACTATCTGGCGCCTGCGTCAGCCCGACGGCTGCCCGTGGGATCGCGAGCAGACGCACCAGAGCATTGGCAAGAACATGATCGAGGAGGCCTACGAGGCGCTCGACTGCATCGAGGCAGATGACGCGGCCCATCTTCGCGAGGAGCTGGGCGATGTGCTCATGCAAGTCGTGCTGCATGCGCAAATTGCGGCGGACGCCGGCGAGTTTACGCTGGCCGACGTGGCGCGCGATATCGACGCCAAGCTCATTCGCCGCCATCCGCACGTGTTTGGCGATGTGGATGCCGACAGCTCCGACGAGGTGCTCAAGATTTGGGACGAGGTCAAACTTGCCGAGAAGGCTGCCAAGGACCAGGCCGTGGCGGCGGGTGAGGCTGCGCCCGAGGGCCTGCTCGACGGCGTGCCCACGCATCTGCCGGCGCTGATGCAGGCTCAGAAGGTTTCGCGCAAGGCGGCTGCCGTGGGCTTTGAGTGGGAGACCGTCCAAGATGTGTGGGACGAGGTCGCCGAGGAACGTGCCGAGTTTGAGGCCGAGGAACCCGGCTCGCCCGAGCGCGAGATGGAGTTTGGCGACCTGCTCTTTGCCCTGGTCAACGTTGCGCGCAAGGAGGGCATCGACGCCGAGAGTGCCCTTCGTGCCAGCACGGCAAAGTTCCGCCGCCGTTGGGCCGCGATGGAGCAGATGGCGGCCGACGCCCATGTTGATCTTGCCGAGCTTTCGACCCACGGGCTCAACGACCTGTGGGATGCCGCAAAGGCAGAGGAGTAGGACACGGTGTTGGTCGGCGGGGCGTAAGGGCGGCGCCCCGTCGACTTGCCCGTTGGCGACCACGCGCGCTCGAGTAATGGATTTGTCCTACGGCTCGTCCGGCTGGTCCGTCCGCGTGCTATAACTAAAGGACTTAGCGCAAACAAACCTCAACCGCACAAGGCGCACATGGATCAGATTTACGACAACAGGTACTATTCCGCCGGTTCGCGCGAACCGTCACCTCGCCGTGCGCATTCGGTGCAGCTTGGCGGGTCTGGTTATGCTGGCACTGATCGCTCCAGGTATAGCTCGCCGGCGACTTCGCATCCCAATGCTCAGCCAAATAGTTCCTCGGACAGTCCGGTGCGCCCATCGCGTTCCAAGCATGCGTCGCGCCCTTCGACCCAGGCGTCCGACAAGCCGCGCCGTCCCTCAAGCCGTCTTTCGGGCTCGGACTTTATGCACTACGCCAACGATAACGCGGTGGTCAAGGCAATCTATGATTTTACCCACGGTCCCCAGCGAGGGCTGTTTGTTGGCATTGTCGTCGCCCTGGCGCTCGTGAGCCTGTACTTCCCCGTGCGCGACCTGTATGTGGCAAAACGCTCGAGCGACATCTTGGCCAAGCAGGTCGAGATTCGCGAGCAATATAATGACGACCTGCAAAAAAGCGTCGACAAGCTGCTCTCGGAGGAGGGCATTAAGGACGCGGCGACCGAGGACCTGGGTCTGGTGATGCCCGGCGAGAAGAGGATTGAAGTGCAGGGCCTGGACGACGATTCCGATACCTCGTCGAGCAAGAAGTCGTCGAACGCCAAGAAGGCCAGCGAAGTTGCCAAGGAAATCGAAGAGGTCGGCAAGGACGCGCCGTGGTACATCCAGACGCTCGACATGCTGTTTGGATTTAACGGCGTCGAGGGCCAGGCAGTCGTGTCCAATGGCGAGTAGCGCCCGGAGGGGGGCCGCAATGACGAATTGCAAACGATATAAGGTGGCGGCGATTGACCTGGGAACGGTGTCGTCGCGACTGGTGCTGGCCCAGGTCGAGGACGGGGCGATCGTGGAATCGTCCAAGCATACCGAGATTACCGACTTGGGCGAGGGCGTGGACGCAACGGGGCGCTTTTGTGAGGCGGCCGTTGGGCGCGTGCTCGCTGCGTGCCGAATGTTTGTGGACGAGGCCCGTGCCTTTGGGGCCGCGTGCATCTGCACCACGTGCACGAGCGCCGCGCGCGATGCGTCCAATGCCGCGCTGCTGCTGGACGGCCTGCGCGAGCTGGGGCTCGAGCCGCAGGTGATTCCGGGCGAGGTCGAGGCGCGCCTGACGTTTTTTGGCGTGGCGCACGACTTTGCCGGCGAGCGCATCATTGTTGCCGATTCGGGTGGCGGATCCACGGAGCTCGCGACGGGCGTCTATGCGCCGGAGCGTGGGGTCTTTGCGCTGGAGGGAACGCGCTCGCTGGACATCGGTTGTCGCCGCGTGACGGAGCGGTTTTTCTCGGCGCTGCCGCCAACGGGCAGCGAGCTTGCCGCCGCTGGCGCGTGGGCAAACGAGCAGTTTGCAGGCTACTTTAAGAGCTTGCCTGTCGACTTTGAGCGAGCCGAGCGCCTGGTCGCGGTGGGTGGCACCGTCACCACGCTCGTTGCGCTCGTTCACGAGCTGGAGCCGTATGATTCGAGTTTTGTGCACCTGCGCGAGCTTTCGCTGGACCAGGTTTCGGCCGCTATCGGGCGCATGTCCTCGCTGGATGTCGCGGGCATCGCTGCGTTGCCAGGCGTGCAACCCAAGCGTGCGGGCGTGATCCTGGCTGGTGCTGTGGTGATTCGCGAGCTCATGCGAGCCGGCGGCTACGACGCGCTCACTGTAAGCGAGAACAGCCTGCTCGCCGGAATGGCCGCCACCATCAACGAGGTTCTCGACGGCGCGACCCCCACCATCGCCTGGACCCCCAGCCTCAGCGTCCTTTAACCATCCCCTCATAAGTTGCGGTGAAATAGTTCCTAAATGGGCTGATAAACTGCCAAAACAGGAACTATTCCACCGCAACTTCTTAGAGGCTTGACGGTGTCCAAAAGAAGCGAGCCCGCATTCCAAAGGGACACGGGCTCGTAAACAATACGTGGTAGGGGCGGTGGGACTCGAACCCACAATCCTTGCGGCGAGAGATTTTAAGTCTCCTGCGTATGCCAATTCCGCCACGCCCCCGTAAGATTAGAAGTCTAGCACAAGCCGTCCGTTACGCGTTGACGGCCATCGAGTGTTGGCCCGACTTCTCGAGGAACTCTTGGAACTTTGCCTCGTCGCCCTTGTTTTGGTACTGCAGGGCCAGCAGGTACTCCAGTCGGCAGCGCTTGACCGGGTCGTTGCCGACATCCTCGAGCATGCGCTCCAGCTCGGGAATGTCGTTGTGGCGCTTGAGGATCATCGTGTCGTACATCAGCTGGCATTCGTGCGCGACTGCCTCGGCTTGGCCACCCTCAAAGCCCTTGATCTCGTGCAGCAGCTCCTTGGACTTTTTGCGGTCCTCCTGGCCAACGTAGTAGTTAAAGGCCTTGATCACCAGATCGACGCGCTGCATCTTGGGCAGGTTGAGCCCCAGCAGCAGGTCAAACATCTCGTCGGCGCGCTCGTGGTCCTCGCGCAGCAGATAGGAGTTCAGGCGCAGGTAGTCGCGGTTGTAGCGCGGGTACAGCATGCTGGTGAGTTTGCCGTCGAGCAAACGATCGAACTCGTCCCACTGTTTGGCGGCCATGAGCCGCTGCAGGCGTTTAAACGTGGTGCGTTTTTTGATGCTAAAGAGCAGCGACACGACGATACAGATGACAACGACGACGGTCCAGAGTGTGCGGGAATCGGGCATATTGAGCTCCTCGGTCGCTCGTAAAACAAGCGGTATGACAAAACGTACTAGATGTATTATACGCAGCGTGCAAGCAAACTGGCACAAAAGTGCATCGAGGCCGAGCGCCATCGCTCGCTGCGGTACACTTACCTAAAGTAAACCATGAAGGGAGACATTACCTATGAAGAAGATCGTTTTGGCTTGCGGTGCTGGCGCTGCTACTTCCACGCTCGTTGCCCAGAAGGTCGCCACCATGCTCGACGCCAACGGTTACGCCGGCAAGTATGAGATCGTGCAGTGCGCCATTTCCGAGGCCAAGGACGTTTGCGACGAGGGCGCCGACCTGCTGATCGCTACCACCGTTGCCCCCGAGGGCCTCACCTGCCCGTACGTGAGCGGCGTGCCCTTTATGACCGGCATGAACCGCGTCGCTGCCGAGAAGGCCGTTCTCGACGTCATGGCTCAGTAGACGCTGCCTGTATGAACGAGCAGAACGCCAACCCGGTCGAGCTCTTTGGCATGCGCGTTGCCCATGTGGGCATTAACGCCACCGACCCGGCAGACGCCCTGGAGATCGCGGAGCTGTTCTCGACGATGATGGGCCTGCCCGTCAGCGAGACCCCGATTTCGTACTTTAACGACTCGCTGGTCGAGATCATGAAGCAGAACGGTCGTGGCGCCAAGGGCCACATAGGCTTTGCCGTCAACGACATCGATGCTGCCGAGAAGTGGTTTGCCGAGCACGGGCTCGAGGTCAACGAGGAGTCGCGCGTGCTGCTGCCCGACGGCGGCACCAAGCTTGTGTACTTTAAGCGCGAGTTCGCCGGCTTCGCCGTGCACCTGTGTCGCGAGTAGCGCGCAAGCTGCTATAACGAAAAAAAGGGATAGGGCCGCATGGCCCTATCCTTTTTTATGCCGAGGGGTCGACCTTTTGAGGGGACATGAAATCGGGGTCTAATACTTTTCCCGAGAAGTGAACGAGCAGAATTGGACCCCCGAAGCATCGACACTTTGAGGGTACCGTTTCCTGCGGTTTTAATGCTGGAATCCTGCGACTTTCCCGTCGAAAAATGTGGATGCTTCAGGGGTCCAAATACGCTCGTTCACTTCTCTGGAAAAGTATTAGACCTCGATTCACGAGGGGGCTTCCTACCGTGGCAGGCGAATCGTAAAGCGGCTACCGACGCCCTCGACCGAGGTCACGCCAATGGCGCCGCCATGGCTATCGACAATCCACTTAGCAATGGCAAGCCCCAGGCCCGAGCCCTGCGCGCCGGCATCGCGTGCGTTGTCGGCGCGGTAGAACCGTTCAAACGCGTGAGCTGCGGACTCCTGGTTCATACCGATACCCTCGTCCTCAACACTTATGTCGATCGCGCCCGTGCCCGTATCGGGAGTTATGGCAAACGTGACGGTCGTTCCCGCGTTCGAATACTTGGCGGCGTTCTGCACGATCACGCGCAGAGCCTGCTTCACAAGCGCCACGTCGACAGGTGCGTCGCAGCGCGGATCGTTGGCAAATGCAGCGTCAAAAGCCAGCCGATACGTGTGCGCGGCGTCGATCATCTGCGATTCCTCGCACACCTCGCCGACCAGTGCGGCCAGGTTGGTATGCGCACGCCGCAGGACCGTGCGCCCGGCATCGCCGCGTGCCAAAAACAGCAGCTGCTCCACGAGCTCCTGCATATGCTCGCTTTCGGCCTTGAGGGACGCGATGGATTCCGCCAGCACGTCCGGGTCGTCTTTGCCCCAGCGGTCGAGCATGTTTACGTAGCCCTGAATCACCGCGATGGGCGTTCGCAGCTCGTGGCTTGCATCGTTGACAAAGCGCATCTGCTGCAGCTTGGCCTCTTGCATCTGGCGCAGCAGCCGGTTGAGCGCGACCTCGATGCTTGCCAGGTCGGCGTCGCCGGTGGTGACGCTTGGCGAGTCGACACTCGCGCGCTCGATGGCCTGCTCCAGTGTTTCCATCTTGCCGCCGGAGAGTTGCATGCGGCCGAGTTCGTCCACGCGCAGGGCCAAGTCGTTGAGCGGCGCCATGGTGCGACGCACGTGCCTCGCGCCGCCGAGCATGTTGAGCACGCTGATGACCTGCCAACCTACAACGACAAGGTAGAGAGGCCATAGCGCGACGAGGTCCTGCGCGAGAGGGAAAGTCTTGGTGGTAGCAAGTTCGACGGTATAGGTGAGCGTTGTCAGGTCCCAGTCGCGCGTGGGCTTCAGCGACATGCCGTGAACGGCGGCGCTGGGGATCCATCCTGCGGTAAACGCGCTGTCGGGCAGCGTCTGGTTGTATCCATAGACGAGGATCGCCGCTGCAATCACCATCAGCAGCAGATCGAGCCAGACGTAGCTCATCAGGCGGCGCCATATATAGCTCCAGTTGATGGCGCGGGCGATGGAGGTGACACGCTTGGCCTCGGCGTTACGCACGGCAGACATAGCCCACCCCGCGCACGGTCTGGATGATGCGGGCGCCGCCGGCATCCTCGATCTTGGCACGCAGGTGCGCGATGTGCACGTCGACGTTGTTGGTGTCGCCCACGTATTCGTAGCCCAGCGCCTCGTGCGCGATGCGCTCGCGTGTGAGCACGGTTTCGGCATGTGTCATAAGCAGGGCGAGAACGTCGAACTCGCGGGCCGTGAGCGCGATGGGCGAGCCGCCGACCGTGACTTCGCGGCGGTCGGGGTCGAGCACGACCGAGCCCACGGTGAGCGCGGCGGGGGAGGGCGCGACGGAAGCCTTGGTCGACTCGCTGACCGGGGGCACCGCAGCGGCGTCGCCGCCCGCGCCGCCCGCCATGCCCGCCCCAGCGCCGGCGCCGCCAACGCCCGAAGCCGCCCGCACGGCCTCCGCGCGCTTCAGCGCCACGCGAATCCGTGCGAACAGCTCCTCAATCGCAAACGGCTTGGTCAGGTAATCGTCGGCACCGGCATCGAGGCCGGCCACCTTGTCCATCACGGCATCGCGCGCGGTAACCATAATCACCGGCACATCCTTGTGCTTGCGGACACGCCGCAGGACCTCCATGCCGTTGAGCTGTGGCAACAGCACATCGAGCAGAATCAGATCGTAGTCGCGCTCCAGTGCCAAGTCCACGGCGGTGCGGCCGTCGGCGGCGTGCTCCACCTGGTAGCCCTCGTGCTCCAGCTCGAGCGTCACAAAGCGGGCGATTTTCTCCTCGTCCTCTACGATCAGGATCTGTGCCATGTGTGCCCCCGTCTGCGATTACTTGTCGTCGTTCAGGTTTTGCTTGATGTCGTCCGCGGCGTCGGCGGCGTGATTCATAAGGTTGTTGATGCTGCCGGGCACGTCGCCGTCGCTATCGATGCGGTAGCGCATGCCAAAGAACAGGCCAATCAGCATGAGCCATATCGTGGCGCCCCAGGCAAACAGGGCGACGATGGGGATCAGGATGGGGATGTTGAGGATGATGGCGTCGCGGCGCGTGGCGATAAACTTGGTGTCCAGGCTCAGGCGGAAGAGCTTTTTGAGGTACTCCCACACGCTGTCCATCTTCTTGGAAAAGTCAGTCTTTTCGCTCGACTTCTCGTAGGCTGCCTGCGCGGCGACCATCTCGGCCGAGGGTTCATCGACCGGCTCGGATTCGGTGGCGGCGTGCGCCGATGTGGTCTGGGTCTTGCCTTGCGACTCGAGCCAAATGATGGCGTCCAAAACGTTGCCGTCGGCGGCGTCGAGCGCGGCCTTGGCATCGGTGTAGCTCACGTTGCACTTGGTGCGGATGGTTTCAACTTTTTCGAGGTCGTCCATGACCTGTCCTTTCATTCGATGGGCGCGACGTCGGGCGATCTGCCCGGGCGCGAGCGTTGCGTTCGCGATCTGCGTTGCGCGGCGCCGCCCCGCCCTTGGTCGAACTTTATAGTGCAGGTTATAGATTAAGCGATTCTTGAGCCAAGATTAATGTTGGATGAGTTTTTGGGTGGGGCCGAGGCCAAGCGCGCGGGGCGCCCGGAGCTCAGGCGTAAATTTGTGTCCGCACGGCGAGATATACTTTTAACCATGTTGAGGGGCGTGACAGGACAAGGTTGACCGGCGCCCGCGAAATCAGAGGGGCCGCCGCGCCGCATGGCTCAAACGAGCGGGACCCTGACGCAAACAGGAGGTCATACGTGCATATCTACGCTATGAGTGACATTCACGGATGCTTGGACGCCTTTAAAGCGTCGCTTTCCACCATCGACCTCGAGACCGAGGACTCCAAGCTGGTCCTGTTGGGTGATTACTGCGACCGAGGTTCCGATTCGCTCGAGGTCTTCGAACTCGTCATGGACTTGCAAAAACGTTACGGCGATCGCGTCGTGGCGCTGCGCGGCAACCACGAGGAGATGCTCCTCGAGTACATTGATGAGGTAAACGATTCTAATTTTACGCAGGCATGGATACTTGCCGACAGCAATCTGGCAACGGCCAAGAGCTTCCTAGATGCCGAGGCATTCAAGCACGTTAAGCACCTTTTGAGGCTCAGGGAGTTCGAGGAGGCCTACGGCTTTACGGTTGAGCGTATAAAAGCCGAGCACGCGGACGTCATCGCGTGGGTTCGCAAACTCCCTTACTTTTACGAGAGCCCCTTTGGCCAGGTTTTTGTGCACGCCGGCGTTGACGAGGAAGCCGGCGAGTACTGGAAGCTCGGCACGCCTGACGTGTCATTTGTCACGATGCCGCCCGATTACGTGGGGCATAAGTTCTATCTGGATGTTATCGCCGGGCATATCAACACCGAGGCGGTCTCGGGCATTGCGGGCTACCGCGGTATCTGGCATGACGGGGCCAGCCATTACTACATTGACGGGAACGTCATGAAGCATGGCGAGGTCGCAGTGCTGAGCTACGATTCGGAAACGGGGAAGTATGGCGGCCCCGGGTTGGAGTAGACTGGCGGGCGATTGGCTCGCGGATTGTCTGCGTGGGCTCGATTCGGGGCTTGGGCTGCGCCTTTGACGTTAACGGGATGTGGAAGCACCGAGAGGGCTGCTTCCGCGGAAACGATCGTCGGGGCTTCTTTTACCCAGTGACATAAGGCTTTTATTTGGCTAGCTTTTTGGTCGACTCGACCATCAATTAAAAAAAGAACTACGCTAACTTATAATTATGGAACTGTGAGAGGCATCTGAAAAAGGTGGCTATAAGATGGATGACAAGCGTATTTTAATCATTAACGGCAAGACCGAGGACCAGATAATCGAGCAAATTATCGGTCTAGTGAATGATGATGATGAGCTAGGAGACATTCTAAAATCATATGAGGAGTCTCCTGGACTTAACGAATTAATAGAGAACATGTCTGCCTTCTTCACCGTCCAATAGAAAACTGCTTTTATACGTAGGCCAGGGATAAAGCTGGTGCCAGCTTGGGGCAAGAACGATGAAATTGTTTTCCCGCACAATGTCAAAGGCGTTGATTATAAATTGAAGGTGCAAATCAAATGAAGATTAAAGAATTTGGCTCTCATATTATTGATATGTATGCTGATGGTTTTGATGAGGATGTACTGAATACAGAATTTTCAAAATCTGGTTTTGAGGAGTTTCATAAAAATCACGGTAATAAGTACTTATTGGTCAATTTAATTGATAGTACCGATGATGACCAAATTATTACAACTTTTGATATGTCTGGTACGTTTCCAAATGATGATGGCGATTTAATGACAAGGTATACTCCTACTGGAGCTTATGCTATTGGACCTGCAAAACGAAGGAATATCTCTGCCGAGCGTACTATTGAGGTAACAATTTGGGTTACTCACACATTTGATTATATCAATTTCTTTGAAAATAATGTTGACGTAAAACCGTTGTACAAGAGGGACGTATTGTATGAAGAGGATTAATATCGCAATCGATGACAGGACTGGAAAGTATTTCGTTCCTGACGATTTACCAAATGATGATTATTACTATGATGAAGATGATCAGTTCATCTCAAACCGTAAAACTTTTGATACAGTAGACAATTTCATTCATTATGCTAAATCTGTGAAACAGGATATTGCAGAAAATGGTGTGCCGGAAAAGGTTTACTAACCGGTTCGTTTGATTACTAGCTATATCGGCACTGCGATTCACAATACGGCATTGCCAAAGAACGCCTTTCTCGGAAGGTGCCCCATAGGGGGCAATTGTGCGGGGCACATATGCAGGAATCGTGTCCGGACGAGAACGTACAATCGTCTCGAAAGGCGGTTATTGGGTCGTTCAAGGGAAAAGACCTATCGGGTACCTGAGGAATGGCTTTGAAGCATGAGCGCGTCTACGCGACGGTAAAACCTGATGGCCGATAAGCATTCCAATTGCTGGAAGGATTCAGATGAATCAAGGAGAACACGAAATTACTTGCCGGGAGTTTGCCGAGCTTCTTGAAAGCAGGGAGGCGCATTATCCCATCTCGGACCGCTACGTTCTTGAAGTCCACGACTCTCCCGACAAGAGCGGAGACAACGAGCGCGAGCATATGATCATCTGGTTCAATGATAACGAGACGACGGGCAGCGGCTCATTTTCTCGGAAAAAACCCAATAAGAGTGCGCGGAGGTGCTACGGGTACCTCGGCAACGCCGCATCGCTCCTTTGGATTGCCGAGTCGATGGGCTTACCGGGAGATACCGTGCAGCGCGCCTTCGATGCCGCTGAGCCTGCGGGCCGTGCGGGTTCTCACAAAACGGCCTGCGCCAAAATCCGCAAGATTATTCCTTGGAATGAAATTCAGGGACGAGCGGCAGCGCTGCTTGCCGACGCGAATGATTCCCGATAGCCATCGTCAATCATTCGTCGCATTTTCACATCCCAGCAATGGCATTGCCTTCAGGCTGATACGGACTTACATGGGAGGCCGCATCGAAGAATTCCATATCGAGCGCCCTCACCTCGCAGGATGTGCGGTTGCGCTTGCGGATCACGTAGTCGACTATGGGGTCCGTGAATGCGTGGCCGTCGATGAGGATGGTCTTCTGGGTCTGGAATACCTTGGCGAACCCCTTCGCGCCGGTGTCCTTCTTGCCGTGCCCTTCGACGCAGCAAGAAGGACACCCGCCCGCGCGGACAAGCACGGCTATGCACGGGCAAACGAGCGCGCGTGCGTTACCGGCCCCGGGTTGGAGTAGGTTTGCGGGCGATTGGCTCGTGGATTATCTGCGTGGGCTCGATTCGGAGTTTGGATTGCGCCTTTGACATTAACGGGATACGGAAGCACCGAGAGGGGTACTTCCGCGGAAAGGATCGCCGGGGGTTCTTTTGCCCAGTGACATAAGGTTTTTATTTGGCTAGCTTTTTGGTCGCCTCGACCAGCGCGTCCTTTATCCAGGTCATCATGGCCTCAGAGGTGTAGTCTCTGCCCTTAATGACGTTTAGTGAGAGGCTGCTTTTCAGTTGCAGTTTTCCTTCGCCTAAATCTCCTTTATCGTATGTGATGGGGTACGGGTAAAGGCAATGGCATTCGTGCCGATCGTCGCTCAAGGCATGAGCGACGTCAAGGAACGCGAACAGAGAGATGAGAGCGTACCATTTCTGATCCAAAATGTTCTCGTCTATAACAAAAGGTTTAAGAGGGTCGACTTGCGCGATTGTATTGCCGCTGTCGTCAAACTGGTAGTGGTAATACATTCCATCAGGGTAGTCCTTAAGCCTGAGTTTGAGCACGCAATAGAAGGCAGCGTTTTCGGGGAGGCCTTCCGTCCTAGTATTTGTTAGCCTACCTAGGTGTTTTTTATCGTCTGTTGTAGACCGTCATGTTCCAGGAGTTTTCCCGCGCATCATTGCGCATTTCATTTCTGAGGGCGCGCATCTTTTTGAAAGGGAGGGCCTTTACATCGGAATTGCCGAACTTGGAAGAAGCGGTTTCTTTGAGAATGTCTTTGATTTCATCGGTCTCGGTATCGCTAAGTTCATTCAACGTGCAAATGGTCTGGCCTAGCATATAAGCCGAATCGGCACTGCCATTTTTTGAAATGCTATCGTAAGAGCCATTGCACCAGCCAATAAAGTCTTTGACATCTATCGGGATGGTGCTAAAAGTTCCGGAGGCAGAAGCGCTGTGGGAGCAGCTGAAAAAGGCCTGAATGTCGTTCGGGCCGGCGAGCTTGACTTCATTCACTGAGTATTCCTTTTCATCAAGAAACACACCTCATTATTAATACGCATTTTGATGACGATGGCTAGAGGGCGCCAACGCTAGCGTGGTCTCAAAGAAGGAGAAAATCGGACGCTCGGAACGGTTAAAAATCGAGGTGGAATACTTTTCCCGAGAAGTGAACGAGCAAAATCTGACACCCCGATGCATCCACACTTTTAAGGCGCCGTTTCTTGTGGTTTCGTTGCTTGAATCCTGCGGTTTTGGCACCAAAAAGCGTGGATGCTTCGGAGGTCTCAAAATAATCGTTCACTTCTCAGGAAAAGGATTACATCTCGATAGTGGAGGATGTTGACCAGGTAACAAATAGACGGCAAAGGCTGGCCCTGTCGTCAGTTTTCAGGCGACTGGGACATGGCGGGCGGTTGATCACCTATACTGGTTGGGCTCAACTGGAGAGGTGATAACTAGTTATGAAATCAATCAATGTTGCAGCAGCGGTTATTCAGAAGGACGGAAAAATTCTGAGCTGCCAGCGCGGCTATGGCGAGTTTAAAGACGGCTGGGAATTTCCGGGCGGCAAGCTCGAGCCGGGCGAGACCGGCGAGCAGGCAATTGTGCGCGAGATTCAAGAAGAGCTCGAGGTCACGATCGGTAACCTCGACTATCTTTGCACGGTCGAACACGATTACGAGACGTTCCACCTGTCGATGCAGTGCTACCTAGCTACCATTCTTTCGGGGGAGTTCAAAGAGCATGCTCACGAGGATATGAAATGGCTTGATACCAATAACCTGTGGGATGTCGATTGGCTTCCGGCAGACGTTAAAGTCGTTAAGGAGCTCGAAAAGAAACTCGGGCTTATGTAAGAAAGGGGCGGGCGCCACATGGCGGCCGCCCCTTTCTTACTCGGCCTCGCTCAAATCGCTGAGCATAAACTCGTAGATGTCCTGTCGTACAGGCACATTGAGCTCATATTCGATTTCAACGGCGTTGTCGCCGCTCTTAGTTTTAATAGCTTCGAACTCACCGGTCGGATGCATTTCGCCTAAGAAATAGAACTCCTTGCCACCCTTATCGTCCTTATTCTTTCGCATAAACAAATACGTCTTCAGGCCGTTTTCCGGCCATACCTGCAGTCGCAGAATCTCGGGAGAGTTGAGCGTACGGTTGCCCTTGGAGATTGCGATAAGCTTGCTCGGCGAAACAAAGCGATCTTCATACTGAATTGACTCACTAATGTCGGGCGCCTTGTCATAGTTAATAAACACAGGGAATGTATTGGTCTTTTCGTCGTAAAAATAGCCGCCAAGATTTTGGCCGTTGATGTTCTTTTCCCAGTTCATCAAGCGGCAAACCTCTTCGTACGTGTACTTGGCGTTGAGAACGAAATTTGTGTTTTCGTACGTCTCGGCATAGTCGAGTCGGTTGCGCGCGATACCAAAATCCAGCACCTCAAGAATCTGACGTTTGAACTCTGCGTTGCGCAGGGCGGTCGCAAACACTTCGGTCAGACGAGGTCCGGTTCCATCGTCAATGAGCAGGGAAACGAAATCCTTAGGAGTGGCAAAGTCGCCCTTAAGGACTGCGATTGCCGACCTAACGGCGCTGTCCTTAAGCTGTGCGCGGTAGTTCCTAAGCGCAGCCTCGCGCATATGCCGGTAGCCCTCGTGTCCGGCTTCGACGAGCGTTTGAAGCAAATAGAGGTCTTCGAATCGCTTGCCCGCGGCAAGTTTTTGAGAAATAAATTTGAGAATCTTGGTTTGATCAGAGGAAAATTGAACCGTGTAGTCCGGCTCGTATTTGGAAAGAAATGCGTGGTAGGACCCTAGGCCGCTATTCTTGAAGATAAGCAGCGGATCGATGGAGCCGTTACGATCAAATTCGAGCAGCGAGGGAATCTTGCCGAGTCTTTGGCGCAAGTCGAGATATTCGTTTTTCAAAAACCTGACGGAGGTGAAATCGCCGCCGTCGATGGCCTTGTAAATGCGTGCCTCGGAAATACGATCGAAGCTCACGGTCGAGCATCCGGGGATCGCCGAATCGCCCTCTTGAACAAGACGGCGCAGGCGGTCTTTGTTATATGTCTTGTCACCCGAAAGCGCGATGGGCACCAGGAAGTTGCTCTGGTAGTTGCCAATAAAGTCGAGCACCAGTGCGTATTCCTTACCATCATTCAAGCGCAAACCTCGTCCGAGCTGCTGAATAAAGATGATTGCGGAGTCGGTGCGTCGAAGCATGATGATTTGATTGAGCGAGGGGATGTCGACGCCTTCGTTCATGATATCGACCGAGAAAATGTACTCGAGCTCGCCGGCTTCAAGTCGGCTGATTGCGGCATCGCGGACCTCATCGGGATCTTGACCGCTAATCGCAACCGTTCGGTATCCGAGAGCGTTGAATTTGCGTGACAGTTCCTTGGCCTCGGCGTTTCGATTGCAAAAAATTAAGCCCCTGCGATTGCTTTTGGTGACGCTATATTCTTCGATCTTCTCGGTGATATGACGCACGCGCTCGTCGGACGTCAAGCGCCCGAACAGGGCGATATCTTCGACCGTTTCGTCGTCAACCTCCAGATCGTGAATGCCAAAATAATGGAAGGGGGCAAGCATCTCCTCGGCCAAAGCGTCCTGCAGCGTGATCTGGAACGCGATGACGTGATTGAAAAGAGCAAAGACGTCATAGCCGTCGGTGCGATTGGGTGTAGCGGTCATGCCCAGATAAAACCGAGGCGTAAAGTGAGACATGATGGATTGGTAACCCTGGGATCCCGTGCGGTGGGCCTCGTCGATGACGATGTAGTCGAACTCATCGGGACGGAAATCGCTCAGATGTTTGGCGACCGAAGAACACATGGCAAACACGCAGGTAGCATTGCTTATATTCTTGCCAGTTTGATAGGTGTCGAACGTATAGGTACTACCTAAGAGGCGTTCGTAGCTTGCGCGGGAGGCGTCGATAATGCGCCGGCGGTGCGCAAGAAAGAGGACGCGCCGGGGTTTAGTTGCGAGCACGTCGAACGCCGAAAGGAAGGTCTTGCCGGTGCCGGTTGCCGAGACCAGCAGGGCGCGGGTCTCGCCCTTGCGGTGGATTACGCCGAGCGCCTCAAGGGCGCGCTGCTGCATTTTATTGGGCTTGATTTCTTCGAGGTCATTCTGCACCGGCGTTTCCGCAGATCTGAATGTCGGTTTCGATTTGGGCTTTGGCGGACGTGCCGATCGATATGCGGCATAGTTCTCAATCCAGTCTTGGGAAAGCAAAACGGTTGAGGTGTCGTTCCACAACGAATTGAACTCGCCCCTCAGTTCGCCGAGTAAGCGGCTGTTCTCGACAGTCTGATACAGCACGTTCCATTCTTTATTACAGGTGAGGGCGGTCTGCGTCATGTTCGAGCTGCCGATGATGACCGTGCTGGTTTCGCCCTTATCAAAAATATATCCCTTGGCATGCAAATTACCTTGGAATACGCGAACTTCCATGTTGTCGTATTCCAGGAGCTTGCGAAACGCATCGGGTGAGTTGAAGTTGAGATAGGTGGACGTGAGCAGCCTGCCCTTAATGCCACGCCGTTTGAGCTCCTGGAACGCCTCGACCAGGATTTGAAGACCGCCGTCTGCAACAAACGCTACGCAAAAGTCAAAGGAGCTGCAGGTTGAGAGCTGCTCTTTGATAACGGATAGTAGTGTTCCGCCTGTCGCCTTCGAGTTGGCGATGAGCTTGGGTGAATCGTTCTCGCGTGCAAGCGAGTCGAATTCAATATCAATCTGCTGCTGCGTAGTCATCCCGGCCAAACCTTTCGAAAGACTATGTTGGCGCCAGGATAACAGATCGATCGTTCGTGTTTTGGGCATATGACGGTATTGATTGTCGGCTTTGGTCTGAGGGGCGCGGTTTCTCCATTGATGTCCGCACGGCATGTGACACTTATCATGCCGCCCTGCTCTGCCGCGGCGGCATGTACCCAAACAACGGCCCTCTAAGGAGTCCGATATTGATGAGTGATAACACCAAGCATCTCGCAAAGAAGTGCGTTAAGGACGCGGGGCCGTGCCTCGCGCTGTGCGTGGTCGGCGCAGCGGTCGCGCTGTTGGCTGTTCTGGGACCATTCGACGTGCTCCGAAGTGCCGGTTCTCTGCGCGTTTGCATGGCCCTTGCCGGCGCTATGATGACCGGCGGCGTGCTCGATCTGATTTTTTGGGTGCTTGATCCGTTTGGATGGAGGAACGAGGGGTAAGTCCTAAGGGATGGAAGGGCTGGAACGGTTGGCTTAGTGATCGTGCAGAATGTGGGCTAGCTACTTACGGGGAAGCGGTGATCCGATGACGGTCTATGTGACGGGCGATATTCACGGCGGCCTCGACATGCAAAAGCTGCGCGACTGGGATCTTGGGGATAGTCTGACGAGCGACGACCATCTGATTGTCGCGGGCGACTTTGGCTTTCCGTGGGATTTCTCCGCCGAGGAGTGCGCCGACATCGCTTGGCTGGAGTCGCGTCCCTATACCGTGCTGTTCGTCGACGGCAACCACGAGCGTTTCGATCACTGGGCGGAGCGTCCCATGGAGCTGTGGCACGGTGGGCTAACGCAACGCCTGTCGGATACCTCTCCCATACGGCGCCTGACGCGCGGCGAGGTTTTTGAGCTCGACGGCTCAACGATCTTTACCATGGGCGGCGCCACGAGCGTGGATAAGGAATACCGCATTCCCTATTCCAGCTGGTGGCCACAGGAGCTGCCGGACGAGCGCAACTTTGAGGAGGCGCGGACAAAGCTCGACAGCGTGGGCTGGAAGGTTGACTACGTGGTCACCCACACCTGCTCTACGCGCATGCTTTCGCCCACGCTCTATCCGGGGCCTGGCTGGAATTGCCCCGATGTCGACCGACTTACAGCATTTTTCGATGAGCTGGAAGACCGCTTGGATTACAAGCGTTGGTACTACGGGCATTTTCATCGGGATGCCAACCCTGCCGAGCGCCATACCGTGCTCTACGACTGCATCGTTCGCTTGGGCGACGAACTCCAGCCCTGGGACGTTGCGTAGGGGCGAGGTATTTGGCTACTCGGCCGTTACGGTGATGTTCTCGCGGTGCGCGCGGATGACATTCCAGCTAAAGTGCTCGACCAACTGCTCGGCAGAGCGCGACGTGGTGTCCGGCGCGATGCCCGTTTGCCCGGCGAGCCATCCCAGCAGTGCCTCGGGCGTGCCAAAGCGTGCGCGTAGCTCGCCCAGGTCCAGATCGCGGTCGCGCTTGGAAAGGCGGCGGCCGTCCGGCGACATGAGCAGCGGAATGTGCGCGTAATGCGGCGTGGGAAGTCCCAGCAGATGTTGCAGGTAGATTTGGCGGGGCGTGGAGCCCAGCAGGTCGCATCCGCGCACGACCTCGGTGACGCCCATGGCAGCGTCGTCGACCACCACGGCTAGCTGGTAGGCAAAAACGCCGTCGCTGCGGCGCACCAAAAAGTCGCCGCACTCGGTGGCGAGTGCCTCGCATTGGGCGCCGTACGTACGGTCCACGAATTCGATCACGTCGCCGGCGAGGTCATCGACGGTAGGCACGCGCAGACGCGTGGCCGGGGCGCGCAGAACGCTGCGGCGGGCGATCTCTTCGACAGAAAGGTTTCGACAGGCGCCGCGGTAGATGGGCGTGCCGTCGCTGGCATGCGGCGCGCTCGCGGCGTGGAGTTCGGCACGCGTACAAAAGCAGGGATAGGTGAGGTCGACGTCATTCAGCCGGCGCAAGGCGCTTTCGTACAGGTCCAGACGATCGTGCTGGTAGTAGGGGCCTTCGTCCCACTCAAGCCCTAGCCAGGCCAGATCGTCAATCAATTGAGCGGCAAGTTCCGGGCGCTTGCAGCGATCGTCCAGGTCCTCGATGCGCAACACGATGCTGCCGCCCTGGCTGCGGGCCGAAAGCCACGAGCACAGGCAGCTGAACACGTTGCCCAGGTGCATGCGGCCCGAGGGCGACGGGGCAAAACGGCCTACGACAGGTACGGGAACGGAGGCGGGCGGCGTTGTTGGCGCGTTCGCGGCGGGCGTTGCTATGTTGCGTGCGTTGATATCCATGCGGACGAGTATAGCGCGGGGCGCGATGGGGAGGCGTCACTGTGGTCCGCAAGTTGTCGAGGCCCCGCATTGCGTATGGTGGGCCGCAGGCTCGGTGCTTTGATTCCTGTCGATCAGCTCAGTACCTTAGACAACAGAAACCCCGGCAGCTCTTCGCAACTGCCGGGGTTTCCGCGGAAAAGGGGGACATGATCCTCGAGCGAACGGCAAAGGGGCAAACCAGTTTCGCTCAACTGCTTTATGCCCCTCGGCTGACGGCTCAATCAGCGCGTGCCGCGCCCACACAAAGCTGCTACACCTGTGACGGAGCTGTGAAGTGGTATCTATTGCTGGCGCGGGCCATGCCAAGGGTGTCCCTCATGACTAGTCATTTAAGAACGTCCCCAATGACTACCCAATGATTAGCTGCTGGCGGCAGGCATGACTTTCATCCCGTTTGGCGCTCCGGTCGCCTAGATGTTCGTCATGTGTACCCGCAAACGTGGGACAATGGCGCTGTTGGTTTTACAGACAAAGGATGTGCCTATGAACGCCCCCGTTGCCAATGCTTGTCGGCAGCGCTGCCCGTTTGCGCGATTTGCTTCCATTTGCGCACTCGTCGCGTGCGTGCTGCTGCTGTTGCCCGCCGTTGCACGTGCCGACGGGTATTCCATGACCCAAACCTATATCGGTGCCACGGTTGAAGCCGATGGGTCGCTGACCGTTGTCGAGGGACGCCAGTTTGATTTCGACGACGACATCAACGGCGTGTATTGGGATATCAATACGGGCACCAACCAGCAGGGTGGTACGGCGGGTGTCGACGTGCTGAGCGTCGAGGAAGATGATGCCGCGTTTAGCAGGGTTGACTATGCAAACAAAGGCGACAACGGCGTCTATACGGTTGAGCAGTCAGACGGCGGCGTAAAGATCAAGGTGTTCAGCCCCCACGAGAGCGGCGACAGCGCGATCTATTACGTGAGCTACACCATGACCGGTGCGGTTATGAACTGGTCCGATACCGCCGAGCTCTACTGGAAGTTTGTGGGCGACGGCTGGTCTGCGGACTCCGATGACGTCGAGATGGAAGTTTACTTCGCAAATGCCGCTGCCGGAACGGCGGCCGTCAAGGGCGATAACTTCCGTGCATGGGGCCACGGTCCGCTCACGGGCGACGTGTCGCTCGACGCGGACGAGCCCATGGTCACCTATACCATACCCTGCGTGCATCAGGGCGAATTCGCCGAGGCGCGCATCGCCTTCCCCAGCGATTGGGTGCCGCAGCTCGCCGCCTCGGGCAAGGAACGCATGTCGACAATTCTGAGCGAGGAGAAGGCGTGGGCCGAGGAGGCCAACGCCCGCCGCGCTCACGCCCGCATGATCGCCAATGCACTTGCCGTGGTTAGCGTTGTCGCGGCGGTGGCCTTTACCGGCACGATCGTCGTGCTCAAGTTGCGCAAGCGCAAGCCCAAACCGCTGTTCCAGGACGAATACTTCCGCGACGTGCCCTCGGCCGACCATCCCGCCGTGCTTTCGGCCCTCATGAGCTGGAACGAGGTGCCCGATCAGGCATATATCGCCACGCTCATGAAGCTCACCGACGATCGCGTGATCAAGTTAGAGGAGGCAATCGCGACCAAGGGCAAGAAGGGCCTGCTCCATCGCGAAAAAGAGGAACAGACGTATCGTGTGACGGTGAGCGATGCGGGCTGGAAGTCGGCCAAGGGCATTGACCGCATGGTGCTCAAGGTCTTCTTTGCCGGTGCTAAGCCCGACGAGAACGGCGATCGCTCGCGCACGTTTGACGAGCTGCAACACTATGTTAAGCAGCACGCTACGCCCGTGGGCGACAAGCTCAAGGACTATCAGAGCACCGTTAAGGGCAAACTGGCCGATAGCGAGTACGTTGCCTCGGACGGCATTGTCGCAATGGTGTTTTGCCTGGTTCTTGGTACTCTGATCGCCTTTGTTCCCGTGGGATCCATCTTCTTTACCGACGGCGCACAGGTGAACATTGTCGCCGCGGTTATCTCGGTGCCGATTGTGCTGGTGGGTATTGGCGTGGGCCTTACGTTCCGCCGCCTTACGCCGGAGGGCGCCGAGGTGGCGGCTCGCTGCAAGGCGCTCAAGCATTGGCTCGAGGACTTCACGCGTCTAAAGGAAGCCGTCCCCGGCGATCTGGTGCTGTGGAATAAACTTCTGGTGATGGGTGCGGCGCTGGGCGTTTCCAAGGAAGTTCTGCGTCAGCTTGCCGAGGCCGTGCCGCCCGAGGTGCGCGAGGCCGACGGCTTCTACGACAATTACCCCTGCTACTGGTGGTACTACCATCACTACGGAAACCAGTCTCCGCTCGATTCGTTCGATGGCGTGTATCACGAGAGCATCCGTGAGCTGGCTTCGAGTTCCGATAGCTCGAGCGGCGGCGGCGGTGGTGGCTTCTCGGGCGGCGGGGGCGGCGGCGTCGGCGGAGGCGGCGGCGGAACGTTCTAGCGGTCCTAAATTATGGGATGGGCTTTTCTCGGCAGCCGTCGGGGAAAGCCCATCCCCTTTTTATGCACCAAAATGCGCCGATCTTTTACTTTTGCCCACCGCTATTTGCAGACTCCTCTATAGGGTGATGCCAGCGAGGGTTTCGGCGACTCTTTTGTTCAAGACTGTCCCCGGCGACTAGTCATTTAAGAACGTCCCCAACGACTAGGTGTGGTTGCTGCCAAGGAGTGTCCCGGGGTGCCGGCACAAAGGGGACGTCCCTAACTGCCGGTTTTAGGCTGTTAGGTCGAGTTCGTAGAGGAAGCTTTCGCGCGGCATGTCGTGGCGGCGCTCTTCGCGGCTGGCGTGGTGCGTGGCCGTGCGCTTAAAGCCGTGCAGCTCGTAGAACTTCCACGAGCAGTTGGAGTCGGTATACAGGTGCGCTCTCGACGCTCCGCGCGAGGACAGGTGCGAGACCGCGGCATCGAGCAGAACCGAGCCAACGCCCAGGCCGTGGACATCGCGATCCACGGCAAGCAACGTGACCTCGTTGTCATGCGGCAGCGGGCTGCTCTCGAGCAGACGGTTGTTGGTCCGAATGGTGGCGCGCACAAACGAGAGATACTCGGCACAGGCATCGGGCTCCAGCTCACGCATCTGCGACAGCAATGCGCGTTCGGTATCCATCCAATGCTCCTTAACGGTGGCGCCGCTGCTTTGCCCCGCACGTGCGAGTGCAATGCCGCGCGCCTGGCCGTCGATTACGGCGACCTGCGAAAACGTCGAGGAAGAAAGGCAATAGGCAAGATCGCACGCGGCCTCAAGGCGGTTGTACTCTTCGTTATCCGAATTGTTATGCCAAAGCTGCTGCAAGATCAGCGCGATGGCGTCGAAGTCTTCGGTATCAAACGGTCGGTAGAGAACCCGCGAGACCATAGTGCCTCTTTCTATTGCGGATGCATATCGAGCACAGTTCTACCACGCCATTGGCATCTAATTATGGTGCCCCTGTGTTCCATCAACTCACCGTGCCCAGTGGCGCTCCTGCAACCCCCGCTCGCAAGCTTTTTCTGCACATGCGCCCGTTACGGGGTGCATCGATGCGCTCGATGCGCTACATTGAATCAGTATTTTCAATGCCGCTGCGCGAGCGCTGCAGATCGACGTATCACCGACTCACAGAGCACGGCGGCGTACCAGACAGGAGGACTGCATGGGATCTGATGTGAAGATCGCACGCGCGTTGATCTCGGTTACCGATAAGACGGGCGTCGTCGATTTCGCACGGACGCTGGTTGACGACTTTGGCGTCGAGATCATCTCTACGGGCGGCACGGCTCGTGCCATCGAGGACGCGGGCGTTCCCGTAACCCCCATCGAGGAGTTCACGGGCTATCCCGAGATGATGGACGGCCGCGTCAAGACGCTGCACCCCAAGGTTCATGGTGCACTGCTGGCTCGCCGCGATTCCGAGCAGCACATGCAGGAGGCAGCTCAGCACGGCATTAAGCTGATCGACCTGGTCGTCGTCAACCTGTACGAGTTCGAGAAGACCGTCGCCAACCCCGAGGTCACCTTCGCGGATGCCATCGAGCACATCGATATCGGTGGCCCCTCCATGCTTCGCTCTGCCGCCAAGAACGCCGCGAGCGTTACCGTCATCTCCGACCCGGCCGACTATGATGCCGTCCTGGCCGAGATGCGCGAGACCGGTGGCTGCACCACGCTTTCCACCCGTCGTCGCCTGCAGGTGAAGGTCTACCAGACCACCGCCGCCTACGACACGGCTATCTCCCGTTGGCTTGCTGCCCAGGCAAGCGACGTGGCGGACACCTCTGCCAAACTCGAGGTCTCGCTGGAGAAGGTCGACGACCTGCGCTATGGCGAGAATCCTCAGCAGAAGGCTACGGTCTACCGCTTTGCCGATGGCTGCGAGAACTCCGCGAGCTCGCAGTTCCCGCTCGTGGGCTCCGAGCAGATTCAGGGCAAGCCGCTCAGCTACAACAACTATTTGGACGCCGATGCCGCTTGGAACCTGGTTCGCGAGTTCGACGAGCCTGCCTGCGTGATCCTCAAGCATCAGAACCCCTGCGGCTCCGCCGTTGCCGAGGACATCACGGCTGCCTACGACCGCGCCTTTGCCTGCGATCCCAAGAGCGCTTTCGGCGGCATCATCGCCTGCAACCGCGAGGTTCCCTTTGAGCTGGTTGAGCACTTTGCCGATCAGAACAAGCAGTTCGTCGAGGTCATCATCGCCCCGAGCTACACCGCCGAGGCGCTCGAGCGCATGGCCAAGCGCCCCAACCTGCGCGTGCTGGCTACCGGCGGCGTGGACCACGGCGCCAAGGTGGAGCTGCGCTCCATCGACGGCGGCATGCTGGTGCAGGAGGTCGACCACGTGATCGAGGATCCCGCGACCTTTACGTTCCCCACCGACCGCAAGCCCACCGATGCCGAGATGGCCGAGCTTGAGTTTGCCTGGAAGGTCTGCAAGGGCGTCAAGTCCAACGCCATCCTGGTCTCCAAGGGTAAGGCCGGCATTGGCATGGGCCCGGGCCAGCCCAACCGCGTTGACTCCGCACTGCTTGCCTGCGAGCGCGCCGAGGACTTCTGCGAGCGCGAGGGCGTGGAGAAGGGCGGCTTTGCCTGCGCAAGCGACGCGTTCTTCCCGTTCCGCGACAACGTCGACGTGCTTGCTGAGCACGGCGTGACCTGCATCATCCAGCCCGGCGGCTCCAAGCGCGACGACGAGAGCATCCAGGCCTGCAACGAGCATGGCATCGCAATGGTCTTCACGGGCGCCCGCCACTTCCGCCACTAATGATCGTTACGCGGTTTTACCAAACCGCGTAACTGCTCGACGCTGCGCCGGCCCCAAGCACCTCATCTCGCCGCTCAAACCGTCGCTCGCGTACAGAAGTACGCGTCGCTCCTCTTTCGCGGCGACCTGAGGCACTTGGGTCCGGCTCGCTGGCTTATGCTCCACCAGCGGTATTGGCTCGCCCCGAACTAAAGCTATCTATTGCCGCCCGTGCCGGTTGGTGCAGGCGGCTTTTTTGGGTATAACGGTGCGGTGTATGTTTTTGAGAAAGGTTGGATATGGCCGTTGTGGATGATGCCGAGCTGTTTGGCAATGCCGAGGACCAGCGTGCGTACGAGGACTTTTGCGCCAATCAGGAGGCGGTCGAGAAGTTTACGCTCGACAAGCCCGCGCTTGTCTGCCGTTGGCGCATGTCCAACAAAAAGGTGCCCATGCTCAACCGCCACATTCGTGCGCTGTCCGAGCGCCTGGTGCAGGGCGAGCCGCTCACCCATAACATGCTCAGCTGGGCCAAGCAGCACGTTGAGTGGTCGCTTGCCGAGGGCGATTACACCGCGCGCGACGGCGTGCTCATGCTGGTGATCGACGTTAACGGCAATGCCGCCATGACGGTGGGGGAGTACGAGCCGCTGGCCGATACTTCGGCCAAGGCGCTGCGTGCCCGCTCCGCCGAGGCCCGCTCCGAGGCCGACGAAACCGGCGTGGCGCCCGAGCTGCTCGCCGCCGTCAACAACGGCGAGCTGGTCTTTGTGGCACCGGCGGACGAGTGCCTGTGTGGCACGGCGACGCTTATCGAGCAGCTGGCCCAGACCAAGGGCATCCCGGTCACGCGCGTGGACATTCCCGCGCAGCTCAAGGGCGCGCTGTTCCTGGTGAGTGACGAGCACGGCGTGGTCCCTGCCGCCGAGACGGACGCCGCCGAGTCCGACGCCGCTACGGTTGCCTTCTTTGCCGAAGGCTACGAAAAGCTCCGTGCCCGCCGCTCCTAACCTCAAGGCGGGGTGGGCTTACTGAAGCGAGCGAGCGCGTTCGATGGCGTAGGCGAGCGACAGCTGCTCCATCTCTGGGGCGCATTTGTAGCTCAGCCCGGTGAGAGCTGTCACCTTATCGAGGCGATACCGAATCGTGTTCGGGTGCTGGCTCGTCTGCCTGGCGGTTCGCTCGATACGTCGGTCGTTCTCGATGAATGCGGCGAGTGTGGATTCCAGTTCGCTGCCATGCTCGCTGTCGTGCTCGCGTATCGGCGAGAGAATCGCCTCCGAGAACGATCGCATCTCAGGGGTTTCCGCAAAAGGCATCACGGTTCTCAGGATGCCGAGCTGCGTATAGCGGACGGGGCCCTCGGCTCGTTGACAAGATAGGCGCTGTGCGTAAATCGCCTGCGAGATCGCCTGCGCCACCGCCTCGTCTCCAAACAGAATATCGCTGATGCCGAGTCCTTCCGCTCCGCCATCGATACCGCTAACCTCGATGAGCTCCGTGAGCGCCTGCGCGATTCGCTCCACATCGAGCGTCTGCTCCGAGTCGCTTGTCGCTACGAATAGCAGACCTCCGTCATAGGGTGCCAGCATGTTGTGGCATTCGGCGAGGGTCGATTTTGAACAAAGACGTTCGATTTGCAAAAACGTACGCGGGTCGAGGGGCTCTGCAAACGATGCGAACAGGGCGACCGCTTCGTCCAGAAAGGCATATTCAGCGAGTCGGTGGCGGAGTTGATTCTGAGTAACGCTTCCGTGATCCTTGAGCGCAGCCGTCGCATCGTCCTTCAGAACCTTGCTGTTCTGGAAAAGTGGGTCGAGAGCGAGCCGCACCTGTCGTTCGTCAAGCCCGAGGCGGGTAGCACCGCGCTTGTGTATTACGACTACGACAACGACTCCAGGACGTTCTGCACCGACATGATTAAGAAGTCCGGCGCGCTCGTCACCCCGGGCGATTGCTTCGAGGAGCCCAAGAGCATGCGTATCGGCTATGCATACTCCGATAACACCGACGACCTGCAGAAGGGCCTGGATGCCATCTCTGCGTACATGCGTACGCTCGAGTAGAGGCTCAAGGTCGAAGTGATGGGGCCGATCGGTTTAGGACCGAGGGCCCCCATTTTCTCTCAAGGCTACCGAACGCTTTTGTCACATTAGGTGCCCACGGGGTCGTATCGCTGCGACGCCGTGGGCATAATGGTGTGGAAGGTGCAAGTTGCGCGAAATGGGAGGACACATGGCGCTGATCTATGTCGTTGAGGACGACGAGCGCATTCGTCGTGAGCTTGTCGACATCCTTGCCCGCGCCGGGTTTGAAATCGAGGCCTGCGAATCGTTTGAGCATGTCTCGCGCGATATCCTTGCCGCCGCGCCCGACCTGGTGTTGCTCGACCTCACGCTTCCCGTCAAGGACGGCCAACATATCTGCCACGAGGTTCGCCGCGAATCCGAGGTTCCTATCATCGTCCTCACGTCGCGCACGACCGAGATCGACGAGGTCATGGCCATGACGCTTGGCGCGGACGACTTTGTTCCCAAGCCTTACAGCGCCCGTGTGCTCGTGGCGCACATCAATGCGTTGCTGCGCCGCACCGCGGCGGCGGGCGATCGCAGCACGCTCGTCCACAAGGGGCTGGAGCTCGACCTCGCCCGCTCCATGGTCACCAATACGGCAACCGGCGACAGTACCGAGCTCACCAAAAACGAGCTGCGTATCCTCTCGCTGCTCTTGGGCCGCGCGGGCAAGATCGTCTCGCGCTCGGCTATCATGCAGGACCTGTGGGACTCCGACGCCTTCGTGGACGACAATACGCTCACCGTCAATATCAACCGCCTGCGCACCACGCTCGAAAAAATCGGCATCAAGGGGTATTTGACGACGCATCGCGGCCAAGGCTATTCGGTCTAGGGGCCGGTTATGTCGTTTGCCAAGTTCTTTAAAGATGCACTGCTTCCCGTTGCCGTGTGGACCTGCGGCGTGCTGCTGAGCTGTTTTGTACTGACGGTCGCCGGCGCCCCGGCATCCATCGTGGTCGTGGCGGTCGGTGTGTCCTTTATCTTTGGCATGCTGGGCATCGTGATCGAGTACGTGCGCCGTCGTCGTTTTCTGTGCCAGCTGGAGCGCGCGGCAGAGGAGCTGGGGAGCCCCGCATGGGTGCAGGAGATGGTGCAATGCCCGACCTATGCCGAGGGCGAGCTCGAATATGAGGTCTTGCGCCGGGTGGGCAAAGCCGCTTGCGACGAGGTGGCGGAAGGTCGGCGCCAGACCGATGACTACCGCGACTATATCGAGAGCTGGGTCCACGAGGCCAAGCTGCCCCTGGCGGCGGCTCATCTGATTTTGGAAAACCTGGACGGCAGCGAAGACGACCTGTCGCGCGTGGATGACCTGGGTCGCGAGCTGGCTCGCGTGGAGCGCTATATCGATCAGGCGCTGTACTATGCGCGCTCGGAAGTCGTAGAGCGCGACTACCTAATTCGCCGCTGGGGTCTCAAGAGCTTGGTGACGGGCGCGATTAAAGCCAACGCGCGCGAGCTCATTGCGGCGCACGTGGCTCCGGTGTGCGAGAACCTCGACTTTGAGGTGTTCACCGACGAGAAATGGCTCGAGTTTATTCTGGGCCAGCTCATTCAGAACAGCATTAAATATGCGCGTGAGGACGGCGCGAAGATTGTGTTTTCGGGTGCGTTGCTGGACGAGGGCCTGGCAAGCGAGCGCATCGAGCTTACCGTCGCGGACAACGGCTGCGGCGTGAGCGCGGCTGACCTGCCGCGCGTGTTCGAGAAGGGCTTTACCGGCGATAACGGCCGCACCACCAAGCGCGCAACGGGCATCGGCCTCTACCTGGTGGCGCGCCTGTGTTCCAAGATGGGCATCGACGTTGCCGCGGCATCCGACTCCGGCGAAGGCTTTGTCGTAACATTCGCTTTCTCGACCAACAAGTTTCAATACTTCGAGTAGTCGGGCCGTCTTGTGGTGCGGATGGCTATGTTCCCGAACGTGAACATGGCTATGAGGCTCTAAAAAATCACCCAAAAAAATGTGCCGCCCAACCAGGGCGGCACGCCATCTCTCTATTCAGCTAACTCGCTGAAGTACGGTGACGAAGGCGCAAGGCCGGGAGGGGTTATCTAAGCCGACATCCCGCAGCCGCGAAGCGGCGAGGACGTCGGCGTGATAACCCCGCAGGCCTTGCGCCGGCGGGAAGGAACCTACTTCACGACCAGAATGTCGCAGTCGGTGTTGCGCAGCAGGAATGTCGAAATCGAACCCAGGAGCGCATACTTGATCGAGGAAAGGCCACGAGCGCCGCAGAGCACCAGATCGGGCTTGACCACGTCGAGCATCTCGTCCTTGAGCGTCTCGCGAATACGGCCGGCGCGAATCATGACTTCGACCTCGGGAATGTTGGGATTAGCCTTGGCCTCTTCGAGCTGCTTGGCGATGGAGTTCTTAAAGGCCTCCTCCAGGCCGTTGACCAGATCGACCGGATAGGAACCGGCGCTCTCGAGCGCCGTGGAATCGATGACGTGACCGATGATCAGCTTGGCGCCATTGTTTGCGGCGACCTTGATAGCGCGTGTGAGCACAAAATCCTGCTGCTCAGTACCGTCGAGTGAAACAAATACCTTGGTATAGCCCTCGTTCATGGTTTCCTCCTTGGTCTATCGCACGGGCGCGGGCTCGTGCATCGGACGACGTGTTGGCCGCCGGACACTTTAGCTTGTTGCAGTTATACCCAAGGATTTCGGTTTGACCGCTCGCAATTCTGTGAACGGGCGAGATTTTTGGTAAGGGTGGGCGCGGCCGCGGCCGAACGGTTGATAATGGGACATCGCCCGCAACCGTCCGCAGAACAACTATCGGCGGGTGACAAACGAGGGGGTCCCTTTGGATATCATCGAGCTTCTAAAATCTGCCTTCATGGGCCTGGTCGAGGGCATCACCGAATGGCTGCCCGTTTCGTCGACGGGCCACATGATCTTGGTGGACGAGTTCGTCAAGATGAATGTGAGCGAGACATTCTGGAATATGTTCCTGGTCGTGATTCAGCTTGGCGCCATTTTGGCCGTTTGCGTTCTGTTCTTCTACGACTTAAATCCGTTCTCGCCCAGCAAGGGCAAGGAGGGTCGTCGCGACACCTGGGTGCTGTGGGGCAAGATTGTGCTTGGCTGTATTCCCGCCGCGGCGATCGGTCTGCCGCTCAACGACTGGATGGAGGAGCATTTCTATAACGCTCCCGTCGTGGCGCTGGCGCTCATCGTGTACGGCGTGTTGTTTATCGTGATTGAGAACTGGCGTGCGAGTAAGCGCGAGAACGCCGCTCTTGCCGATTCGTTTGGTTCGCGTGCTGTGGTGGTGGGCGGGCGTCCCGCCGGTGCACACTTCGCGGCGCCTGCGGCGGATATTGCCGAAGACAATGACAATGACGAGGATTTGGATTTTGGATCCATCGCCACGCTCGAGGACCTGAGCTGGAAGACCGCATTGGGTATCGGTTGCTTCCAGGTGCTTTCGCTGATTCCGGGCACATCACGTTCCGGCTCCACCATTATCGGCGGCCTGCTGCTGGGCTGCACGCGCTCGGTGGCGTCCAAGTTCACGTTTTTCCTGGCCATTCCCGTTATGTTTGGCGCGAGCGCGCTCAAGCTGGTCAAGTACTTCGTTAAGGGCGGTACGTTTGGCACCAACGAGATTGCCATTCTGGGCGTGGGCTGCGTCGTGGCCTTTGTGGTTTCGCTTATTGCCATCAAGTGGCTCATGGGCTTCGTTCGCCGTCACGACTTTAAGTGCTTTGGCGTCTACCGCATTATTCTGGGCATCGTGGTGCTCGCGTACTTCTTTGTTCTGGAGCCTATGCTCGGCCTGTAACTTGGTTGACGCTGCGCGGCGGCCAGAGCGCGGCGCACGGAGTCGTGGTGTGATTTGCGTCGGTGTCCGCGCGGCTCGGTATACTGGTACGGCTCAAACTATGGCGCCGCCCGCAGGCGCGCCGTCCGTCAGATGAGGAGTCGCCCATGACCCAGCCCTTGCCCTGGGAAAAGAACGCCGCGGTACCCGTGCCGCCCGCGCCGGAACCCGTGCCGCTCGATGCATACATCGCCCCCGCTGCGCCGGAGCCCGAGCTCGTTCCGCTCGACATCTACGACGCTCCCGCGCCGGCACCCAAGCCCGTCAAGCCGCTCGTCGACATTGACAGCCTTAATCCTGCCCAGCGCGAGGCCGTCCTGACCACCGAGGGCCCGTTGCTGGTCCTCGCCGGCGCAGGCTCGGGCAAGACCCGCGTCCTGACCTTCCGCATCGCGCATATGCTCGGCGACCTGGGTGTTAAGCCTTGGCAGGTTCTTGCCATCACGTTTACCAACAAAGCCGCGGCCGAGATGCGCGAGCGTCTGACGGCGCTCATTCCCAGTGGTACCCGCGGCATGTGGGTGTGCACCTTCCACGCCATGTGCGTGCGCATGCTGCGCGAGGACGCCGACCTGCTGGGTTACACCGGTCAGTTCACCATCTACGATGACGATGACTCAAAGCGCATGGTGCGTGACATTATGCAGGCGCTCGGCATCGAGCAAAAGCAGTTCCCCATCAACATGATTCGCAGCAAGATCAGTTCGGCCAAAAACGCCATGATCGGCCCCGAGGACATGCTCAAATCCGCCGATAGCCCCAACGACAAAAAGGCCGCGCAGGTCTACCTGGAGCTGGAGCGCCGCCTGCGCGCCGCCAACGCGATGGACTTCGACGATTTGCTCGTGCGCACACTCGAACTGCTGCGCACCCGCCCCGAGGTGCTCGACAAGTACCAGGAGCGCTTCCGCTACATTAGCGTCGACGAGTATCAGGACACCAACCACGTCCAGTACGAAATCGCCAACCTTCTGGCCGCCAAGTACCAAAACCTCATGGTTGTGGGCGACGATGACCAGTCCATTTACAGCTGGCGTGGCGCCGACATCACCAACATCTTGGACTTTGAGCAGGACTTTAAAAACTGCAAGACCGTTAAGCTCGAGCAGAACTACCGCTCTACGGGCCATATCCTAAACGCCGCCAACGCCGTGGTGCGCCACAA
Organism: Collinsella sp. LCP21S3_A3; assembly: GCF_052118905.1. Lineage (NCBI taxonomy): Bacteria > Bacillati > Actinomycetota > Coriobacteriia > Coriobacteriales > Coriobacteriaceae > Collinsella > Collinsella sp. LCP21S3_A3. Next base: position 34,263 of record NZ_JBQKGH010000001.1, read on the forward strand.
CTCGCAGCGCAAGGACAAGCGCCTGTTTACGGCCGAGGGCGATGGCGAGAAGATTCAGGCCTTCCAGGCGAGCGACGAGCGCGACGAGGGCCGCTGGATTGCCGGTGAGATCGAGAAACTGCATGCCAAAGGCACGAGCTACGACGACATCGCCGTGTTTTATCGCACCAACGCCCAGTCGCGTATTCTCGAAGATATGTTTCTGCGCGCGGGCGTGCCCTACAAGATCGTGGGCGGCACTCGATTCTTCGACCGTGCCGAGATTCGCGACGTCATGGCCTACCTCAAGATGATCGTGAACCCGGCCGACGAGATGAGCGTCAAGCGCGTCATCAACACACCGCGCCGCGGCATTGGCTCCACCTCAATCCAAAAGATCGAGCAGCTGGCACGCGACAACCGTTGCTCGTTCTTCCAGGCTTGCGAGATCGCGTGCGCCGAAACCGGCATGTTTAGCGCCAGGGTGCGCAACGGCCTGTCGAGCTTTGTCTCACTGGTGCGCGAGGGCCGCCGCATGGACGGCGAGCTCAAGGACGTTGTCGAGATGATCGTCGATAAGACGGGCCTTCTGCAGGCGTTTCGCGTCGAGGGCACCATGGAATCTGAGAGCCGCGCCGAGAACATCCAGGAATTTCTGGGCGTTGCGGCGGAATTTGAGGAGACGCACGAGGATATCGAGGGTACGCTCGAGAGCCTAGAAGAGCTGCGCGCAGCCGGTGTTGCCGACGTGCCTGCCGGCGCCGAGCCCGAGCCCGTCGTGGTGAGCGTGTCTGCGCCCGAACCGGGGCCATCTGTCCCGGCATCCTCGTTTGAGGCGCTCGTCGGCGCCCGTGACGCCGCGGGCTCCAATCCGCTCGATGGCTTGGCCGCTCCGGCGCTGTCTCCGCAGGATGCCCTGGCAGCCGCCATCGCAGGCAACGCGTATGCCGCGCCGACGGAGCTGTCGGCGGGTGCCGTGCATGCCGGCGAGATCGAGCGTACCTACGGTCCGCTCACCTGTAAGGCGCTGCCGGCACTCATGGAGTGGCTGGCCTTGCGCTCCGACTTGGATTCCCTGGCCGGCGAGACGCATGCCATTACCATGATGACCATCCACTCCGCCAAGGGCCTGGAGTTTCCGGCGGTGTTCGTGGCCGGCATGGAGGAGGGTATCTTTCCGCACGTGCACGACTTTGGCGGCAGCGATGATCCGGGCAAGCTCGAGGAGGAGCGTCGCCTGGCCTACGTCGCCATCACGCGTGCCCGCAAGCGCCTGTTCTTGACCTATGCGGCCACGCGTCGCACCTACGGTTCGACCTCCGCCAACCCGCGTTCGCGCTTTCTCAACGAGATTCCGTTTGAGGATATCGAGTTTAGCGGTATCGGTTCTGCCGGTTTTGAGGGCACGGGCTGGGAGAAGCGCGGCGACCGTCGCGGCACCTTTGGCTCGGGCATGGGTTCGGATATGTATGGCGGCAAGGTGTTTGGTTCGCATACGCGCTCGACCGGCGGTTCCGGTTCGCGCGGCGGATCGAGCTTCGACGATTTCTTTGGCGGCAGCAGCTACGGGACCGAGCGCCATCGTGGGGTCTCGCCCGACGCCGGTCGCGTTGCCTCGACCTTTGGCTCGGGCGCACCGCGAGCCAAAAAGCCGTCGTCCAAGGTGTCCCCGACAGTGGAGCGCAAGGTCGATCGCGCCAGCGCGTCGCAGGACTTTGCCGCGGGCGATACCGTGAGTCATAAGACCTTTGGCACGGGTACCGTGATCTCGGTCGCTGGAGACATGATCGAGGTCCAATTCGAAAAGACCGGCCAGACCAAAAAGCTAATGAAAGGCTTCGCTCCGATTGTTAAGCTGAATGCCTAACTGCGAGGTTGGCCGGGCGCGCCGGGGGCTTTGGTCGCCTGCTCGGACAGTCCTGCTCGCACGGAGAGCACATTAAGTGCTCTCCGGCTCGTGCGGAACTCGCGATCGACCAAAGCCCTCGACGCGCCCTCTTCCTTGTGACGTTTTAGCCTGCAGCTTTCGAACCTCGCTCTGCTTGTTCGCTTTTTGATCTGGAGAGCCGGGTGGGCTGATAGATAGATACGAGTAGGGGCTCTTCCGTACATGGTCGGGAGAGCCCCTTATTACGTTTCGGATTGTTTCTTATGACTTTGGGGATTGAGCGTTTTATACGATTCAGTATAATTTTAGATAGATACTAAAATGTAACTGAAATGAAAATGGTGAGTGGACATGCTGCTAAATTGTCTCCCTAAAAGACTCTTCTCTTTAGAGCTCGCCATCGACCCGGAGCCAGTTGAGATACAGATTCCTCGCATGTATCTCGAGCGCTATTCGCTTCGCTTAGCACGGCTCGGCATGTCTGAGCAAGGCCGTTTTATTGTTGCGGAACCAAAAGAACCGCCCAGTGTCATTTCGGCGCGAAATCTCGCCAATGCAGTGCGCAAGATAGATGCTCGCCCGGTGGCAATTTGCTGGAACGCTATGGATTTAGGCTTTATGCGCGCGCTTTCTTCGGAGGGGATCGCATATATCCGAGATGAGCGAAATGCGTTTCTGCCGTTTATCGGAGCCGTTATTTCCGGTGAGGTGCTGGGTGCTTCTCCCGCTGCTCCGCTTTCGCCCCAATCTCAACGAATCGTCCTAAATCTCATCGCGGGACGATGGGTTGACTGCTCCGCCGGCGACCTAGCGCGTCTGTGTGGCAAAAGCGCGGCAAGCGTCAGCGGCTATCTTTCGGAAATCGCCGCTATAGCTCCTGGGTTGATTATGCGGGACGGCAAAAAGCGTATATTGTGCGATGCCGGGTTGTCGACCGAGACGCTGCTGGATGGGTTTGAGGACTATCTTCGCACACCAGTTTTAGAGCGAATCCGGCTCAAGAAGGTTATCGAGAGAACAGAGCTACGTGCCGTTGACGCGCTGCTTTCCGGTATGTCTGCCCTTAGCTATATGTCTGACCTTGCTCATAAAGAATCTGCTCCAACCATTGCTCTCGAAAAGAATCAGCTAGAGGACCTAAAAGAGCACATGGGTGACAGATGGCTGGAGGCCCAGTGGTACGAACCGGCTGCTATCGAGATTGAGGTCTGGTCGTATCCCGTGGACGAGCCGTCCGATGTTAGTTTTGACACGACAGGTTTGCAATGTGTCGACCCGTTCTCCTTATACGTTGCCTGCGCAAAAGAGGATTACAAAGATGACCGTCTGCTCGATGCGGTCGAACAGCTCAGGAGGACGATATGCCAAAAGTGAGGGGGATAGAGCGATTTGCCGACGCCATGAGCAGCTGCAAAGGTGGTTACGTCCTTATTGGTGGAGGGGCCTGCAGCGTTCTATTTGACAGCGAAGGTGATTCATTCAGGGCTACCGAAGACTTGGATGTCGTCGTAATTGCTGATGGGGAAGGCGTTGAATTTGCCACTGCATTGTGGGCATTTATCAAAGCAGCTGGATACGAGATTGGAAAGGTCGGCGATGGAAAGTGCACTTACTATCGGTTCTGCTTGCCCAAAGGATCGAAGCGGGCCCTAGACTATCCCGGTCAAATTGAGCTATTTGCCCGACATCCTGATTTTGTGCTCGAAGATGAAACGAGCGAAGTGGCACCTCTTTCCTTTGACGGGGCCGTATCAAGTCTCTCGGCAATTATCCTCGACGATGGCTACTACGAATATATTCGCGACAACGCAACGAACGTAGAAGGCATTACGTTGCTCGATGCACTCCATATCATTCCCCTCAAGATGCGTGCGCACATTGATATCAACAGAAGTTATGAAGAGGGACGTCGTTGCAACAACATTGATCGGCGGAAGCACCGTTCGGATGTTGCTCGACTTGCTGACTTATTGTCGCCTTCGGCGCGTTTGGAGCTAACGGGGCAAATGAGGGTTGATGCGGAGGATTTTCTTACGGACTTTGCTTCGTATGTAAATCGGCAGACCAACCGTAAGGAAAGGGCGCGGCTTCAGGACACGTTATCGTTTCTCGAAAAGGTCTACCTATAGGCACCTTGAGTCGTTATGTATAGCGGGGGCTCCTCCGTTGATGAACGGAAGAGCCCCTTGTTGCTTTTTGATTGTCGTTACTAGCCAGAGGCTCGCCGGGATGGGGCGCGGGGTTTGGTCGATCGCGAGTTCCGCACGAGCCGGAGAGCACTTAATGTGCTCTCCGTGCGAGCAGGACTGTCCGAGCAGGCGACCAAAGCCCGCGCCCCATCCCGGCGAGCGCTCGGGGACCGGTAACTTACAGGTGCGAGACGATCAGTTCCATCTGGCCTTCGAGGTCGATGGAGCTGACGGTGCTGGGTGCCAGCAGGTGGCTTCCCTTGTGGACGGGGTCGCCGCAGACGGTGCCTTTGCCGTTGATGACCGACAGGCACATGAAGGGCCAGCGCTGCTCCAAGGTCTTGCTGCCGTCGACGCGTACGCGATCGACGGTGTAACAGGAGTTAGACTCGAGCTCGGTCACGCCGTCCACCTCGGGCGCGGTTATCGTGCCGTCGGTCGGAGCCTGAGCGTCAAAATCGATGCAATCGAGGCTCTGCTCAATGTGCAGCGGACGCAGCTTGCCATCGGTGCCGGGACGGTCGTAGTCGTACAGGCGATACGTCACGTCGCTTGACTGCTGCGTCTCCAAAATGAGCGTGCCGGTCTTGATGGCGTGCACGGTACCGGAATCAATCTGGAAAAAGTCGCCCTTGTGGATCGGCAGCACGTTGAGCATGTCGTCCCAACGGCCCCCCTCGATCATCTGTGCGGCCTCGGCGCGGTCATGCGCGCGCTGGCCGACGATGATCGTGGCGCCGGGCTCGCAGTCCAGCACATACCAGCACTCGGTTTTGCCCAGGCTGCCGTTCTCGTGCTTGGCGGCGTACTCGTCGTTGGGATGAATCTGGATCGAAAGGTCGTCCTTGGCGTCCAGAATCTTAACGAGCAGCGGGAACTCCTTGCCCTCGCACCTGCCAAAGAGCTCGCGGTGCTCGGCCCACAGCCACGACAGCGTGTGGCCGGCATACGGGCCCTCCGCAATCTGGCAGTCGCCGTTGGGGTGGGCCGAGATGGCCCAACACTCACCGATGGGTCCATCGGGAATGTCGTAGCCAAATACGGTTTCGAGCTGGCGGCCGCCCCAGATCTTCTCGTGGAAGATCGGCGTCAGTTTAATCAAATCGGACATATTCATACCCCATTGTGTTGCGCGGGCGTTGCACAAACAGCTCAAAACGAGCGCCCGCATGACTACAAAAACCTATGCCAACGTTACGTTGTGCAACTCAAAGCGGTCGCCAACGTTGCGCGAGACCGAATACTCAAAGGCCGCGCCGCTGTCCAAAAAGCCAATCTGGTTGAGCTCGAGCAGGGGAGAGCCAGGTTTGGTGTCCAGGCGCTCGGCTTCTTCCTCGGTTGCTGCCACGGCGCGAATGGTACGGTGGAAGCTCGAGATCTTCAACCCACATTGCTCGCGGACAAAGCGGTAGACCGATCCGTACAGGTCCTTCTTTTTAAGGCCCGGAATCAGCTCGAGGGGCATGTAGGTGTACTCGATAACGATGGGCTTCTCATCGGCCTGACGCACGCGCACGATGTGATAGGCAAAGTCATCCTCGGCAATTCCCAGCTGGGCTGCGATGTCCGCTGGTGGATTAACAATCGAGAAGTCGTAGACTACCGAGGTCACCTTCTCCCCGCGGTGCTCATACGAAAAGCCCTGGGCACGGTCGTTTTTGCCCTGGAAAAACGCTTGGCCGGGAAGCCCCGCCGTGTCCTTAACGTAGGTACCCGATCCACGACGGCTGGTAACAAGACCTTCCTCGGTGATTTGCTCGATAGCTCGTTTGACAGTGATTTTGGAAACGCTATAGAGTTCGCAGAACTCAACGACGGTGGGAAGCTTGTCGCCTGGTTTAAGAGCGCCATCCTCAATACTTCGACGAATATCTGCAGCTATCGCCTCGTATTTGGGAATCATGGAACCTCCTTTCCAACTTGATCGAGTATAAAAGAAAGTATACTCAACACCTAAGTATCCCTATTGAGTCATTGAAAAGTTCGATAGATATATTACTAAAAGTCGCTTTGCGCTAAAAATAAAAGCGCTCTAAATAAATATACATTCGAATAATGTCGTGTTGAGAAATCTAATCGGTCCGAGGACGGGGCCGAACCGATTTAGCACCCAGCGAACCGAATCCTGTATTCTGCATTTCCTCAGATAAAACCTACCAAAACAAACCTGTCCCTTTTTGGTAGGTTTTTGCCTTGGGAGCGGTACCATACAGACAATGTTTAAACGAGAAAGGCGGGCCCCTATGGAACCTAAGCAGTACTACATCGGCATCGACGTCGGCGGCACTTCGGTTAAGGAGGGCCTGTTCGATGGGGATGGCAACCTGCTTGCGAAGGTCAGCGTGCCCACGCCTCCCATCGTTGACGCTGCGGGCTTTGCCGCGGTGACCGAGGCTATCGACCAGGTGGTCGCCAAGGCACAGATTCCGCGCGCCTTTGTGGCGGGCATTGGCCTTGCTGTTCCGTGCCCCATTCCGGCAGCGGGCGATGCCAAGGTCAAGGCCAACATTGCCATTAACCTGCCCGAGTTGAAGATCGCCATTCAGGAGCACTGCCCCGATGCGGTCGTTAAGTACGAGAACGATGCCAACGCCGCTGCCATGGGCGAGGCTTGGCTCGGTTCTGCCAAGGACGTGCAGAATGTGGTGATGGTCACCATCGGTACCGGCGTGGGCGGCGGCGTTATCGTCAACGGCGATGTGGTGTCGGGTGTTGTGGGCGCCGGCGGCGAGATTGGCCATATGTGCCTGAATCCGGCTGAGGAGCGCACTTGCGGCTGCGGCGGCCATGGCCACCTGGAGCAGTATTCCAGCGCCACCGGCGTGGTGAACAACTACCTTGCCGAGTGCAAGAAGGCGGGCGTCGAGCCCATCGAGCTCACCGGCCCCTCCGATTCCAAGGACGTGTTCCAAGCCTGCCGCGAGGGTGATAAGCTCGCGCTGGCCGCGGCCGATACCATGGCCGACTATCTCGGCCGCGCCCTGGCGCTTATTGCCAACGTGGTCGATCCCGAGATGTTCCTGATCGGCGGCGGCGCCTCCGCCTCGGCCGATGTCTACCTCGATAAGGTTCGCGAGTACTTCCAGCGCTACGCGCTTTCCGCCTCGCGCGAGACGCCCATTAAGGTTGCCTCGCTCGGAAACGACGCCGGCATCATCGGTTCTGCCTACGTAGCCCTGCGCGCTGCCGGTAAATAGCTGGTGCAAGGGGGCCAGGTTACTTTGCACCAACATGGTGCAAAAGGGACAGCCTTGGCCCCCATACCTGCCACAAAATATGCCGTGGCCCTTCTGTCCCCAAAGGCCAGCTGCCAGCGTGCTACCATAGCTACGTCTAAGTACACATACCAAGTGGAGGATACCCATGGCAAACGTTCTTGTCTTTGGTCACCAGAACCCCGATAACGACGCCATCATGAGCGCCGTCGTTCTGTCTCAGCTGCTCAACCAGGTTGAGTATGCCGGCAACACCTATGAGGTCTGCGCTCTTGGTCAGCTTCCGGCAGAGTCCGCCAAGCTGCTCGCAGACGCCGGCATTGCCGAGCCCCGCATGATTGAGTCCGTCGAGGCCGGCCAGCTTGTCGTTCTCACCGACCATAACGAGTCCGCCCAGTCCGTCGCCGGCCTTAAGGACGCCACGGTCTTTGGCGTCGTTGACCATCACCGCATCGGCGACTTTGAGACCGCCGGCCCGCTGCACTACATCTGCCTGCCCTGGGGTTCCAGCTGCACCATCGTCACTAAGCTCGCCGGCGTGCTCGGCGTTGAGCTTTCCGACGTTCAGGCCAAGCTGCTGCTCTCGGCCATGATGACCGACACGCTCATGCTCAAGAGCCCCACCACCACCGATGTCGACCGCGCCGTCGCCGCCAAGCTCGGCGAGCAGGTGGGTGTCGACCCGGTCAAGTTTGGCATGGAGGTCTTCCTCACCCGTCCGTCCGGCTCCTTCACCGCAGCCGAGATGGTCGGCAACGACATCAAGATGTTCGAGCCCGCCGGCAAGAAGCTGCTCATCGGCCAGTACGAGACCGTCGACAAGAGCCGTGCGCTCGGCATGATCGACGAGATCCGCGAGGCCATGCGCGCCTACGCCGCCGAGAAGGGTGCCGACGGCATCGTCCTGTGCATCACCGACATCATGGAGGAGGGCTCGCAGGTCCTGCTCGAGGGCGAGACCGAGGCCGCTCAGAAGGGCCTGGGCATTGCCGACGAGCACGACGGCGTCTGGATGCCGGGCGTCCTCTCCCGTAAGAAGCAGGTCGCTGCCCCCATCATGGCCGCCTGCTAGGTTTTGTAGCCTGCTACGACCGGACCGCGGACGCCCCGCGCTCCGGTCGTTTTTTGTTCGCGGGACCGCGTCCCCTATTGGACAGGGGCGCCCGTACCGTTGGGCAAATAATGTTCAACCTGTGGTTCCGCTTTTCGGCCACGCCTGCGTGCTTGTCGTGCAGGGTAGGCTAGATGCAAGCGTAATACGTTGGAGCGCGGTGCCGCCACTTGGGCGGGCCGTGCTTTTTTAAGACGGGAGCTTTCCCGTGAAAGGAGCCGCCCATGGCAGCAACTGAGCAGCTGTTCAACGTTCGTGAGCGCAAGCGCTTTGAACGTCATGACATCTGGGAGCGCATCGCCGAGAACGGCACGATTTCCGCCGCCGTCATGGTCATCGCCGCCATCGCCGCCGTTATCTGCGCCAACACCGATGTCTACGAGGCTATCCATCACTTTTTGGAGACCCCGCTGTATGTGGGTCTGGGCAACCTTACGGCTGGCCTTACCGTCGAGCTTTTCGTCAACGACTTTCTCATGGCGATCTTCTTTTTGTTGGTGGGCATTGAGCTTAAGTACGAGATGACGGTCGGCGAGCTCAAGAATCCGCGTCAGGCCATGCTTCCCATGCTGGCAGCCGTGGGCGGCGTCGTCGTTCCCGCCTGCATCTACCTGATCTTTAACCATGCCGGCGCCCGCAACGGTTGGGCCATCCCCATGGCAACCGATATTGCCTTTGCGCTGGGCGTGCTGTCGCTTTTGGGCAATCGCGTGCCCAACGGCGTGCGCGTGTTCTTCTCGACGCTCGCCATCGCCGACGACCTCATCTCCATCGCCGCCATCGCCATTTTCTACGGCCAGAGCCCCAGTCCGTTTTGGCTGGGTGCCGCTGCAGTTGTGACCTGCGCACTTGTGTGGCTCAACAAGACTCAGCATTATCGCCTTGCCCCGTACTCGGTGCTTGGTCTGCTGCTGTGGTTTTGCATGTTTAAGAGCGGCGTGCACGCCACGCTTGCCGGTGTCATCCTGGCCTTCACCATCCCGGCCAAGTGCGGTGTTAAGCTCGATAGCCTTACCGATTGGCTAGGCGAGTACCTGCCGTTGCTCGACGACCGTTACGACGACGAGGCGCACATCCTGGGCCAGCACGACTTTACCCTTTCGACCACCAAGGTCGAGCGTGTCATGCACCGTGTGACCCCGCCGCTCATCCGCATGGAGCGCCTGATCTCCACGCCGGTCAACTTTGTGATCCTGCCGATCTTTGCGTTTGTCAACGCGCAGGTTCGCCTGGTGGGCGTGGACATGAGCGTGCTGCTTACCGACCCGGTGACCCTCGGCGTGTACTTTGGCATGCTGCTGGGTAAGCCGATCGGTATCTTTGGCGTGACGTTTGCCCTGGTCAAGCTTAAGGCTTGCGAGCTGCCTCATAACGTTAACTGGCACATGATCGCCGGCGTGGGCATTTTGGGTGGCATCGGCTTTACCATGTCGATCCTCATCAGCGGCCTCGCCTTCCCGACGGCCCAGTTCGAGGTTCTGGCCGCCAAGGCCGCCATTCTTGCCGGCTCTGTTACCGCGGCCGTGCTGGGCATGATCTACATGAGCGTGGTCTGCAAGCACCCTTCGCCCAAGGACGAGTAGGAGCGCGAAAACCGGGGCCGGACATGCCCCGGATGCCCTCGTGTGAAAAAATGCCGTTTGTGAGCACTGTCACAAACGGCATTTCATTTATTTGCCATTTTTATTCCACGGTGCCGTAGACGGCGCCCCAGCCGTGGGCGGCAAGGGCCGAGTTAAGCTGGTCGCAAAGCGATTGGCGGTCGTAGTGGCCGGGCGGCAAAAGATTCACGATTTCCATGAGATCGGGCGCCAGGTCCAAGATCTCCGCCTGAACGATTAGATCCAGGCGGTCAATGGCCTTACGGTCATAAAACAAGCCGTCGACCAGACGCTGCAGGTCTCCGAACTCCTCGGCTTGAAAAGAGCCGTATTCCATACTGCCTCCTTGGATGTGCCATGCGGCTATACGGGTCATACGGTGGATATCGTAATTCATTGCGATGGACTTAATCTATCACGGCTTCATACCGTTGCGGCGGTAGCGGTCTATACTTAGACAAACTGCAACGTCCCGCTTTGCGAAAGGTCGCACCCATGCAGACGATCTACCAGAAGATGGAAACCACCGAACTCGATGCCGCCATCGAGGCGCTCAAAGCCGAGGTTGCCGAGGTCAAGGCCAAGGGCCTGGCGCTCGACATGGCGCGCGGCAAGCCGTCGCCCTCCCAGGTGGACATCTCGCGCCCCATGCTCGATATCCTCAATGCCGACGCCGATCTGCACGACGGTAACGTCGACTGCTCCAACTACGGCTGCTTTGAGGGCATCCCCTCGGCACGCAAGCTGGCGGGGGAGTTCCTGGGTTGCCCCGCCGATCAGACGCTCGTACTGGGTTCGTCGAGCCTTTTGATCGAGCACGATATCGCCGGTATGTTCTGGCGCTGCGGCTCGTGCGGCAACGAGCCTTGGGAGGCTTATGAGGCCGCGCACGACGGTAAGAAGGTCAAGTTCCTGTGCCCGGTTCCTGGCTACGACCGTCATTTTGGCATCACCGCCGACCTGGGTATCGAGAACGTCCCCGTCGCGATGACCGGCAGCGGCCCCGACATGGACGAGGTAGAGCGCCTGGTTGCCGCCGACGACTCCATCAAGGGCATCTGGTGCGTGCCCAAGTATTCCAACCCCACGGGCATCACCTTTAGCGAGGACACCGTGCGCCGCTTGGTCGAGATGCCCACGGCCGCGCCCGATTTTCGCATCTTTTGGGACAACGCCTACTGCGTGCACGACCTGTACGACGAGACCGACGAGCTCGCCAACATCTTCGATCTTGCCCGCGCGGCGGGTACCGAGGACCGCGTGGTGGCATTCGCCTCGACGTCCAAGATCACCTTCCCGGGCGCGGGCATCGGCTTTATCGGTGCGAGTCCCGCGGTCATCGCGGAGTTCTCCAAGCGCCTGAAGGCCGGTCTTATCAGCGCCGACAAGCTCAACCAGCTACGCCACGTGCGCTTCCTTCCCACCATCGAGGCGGTCAAGGAGCACATGAAAAAGCATGCCGAGTTCTTGCGTCCGCGCTTTGAGGCCGTCGAGCGCAAGCTCACTGAGGGCCTGGGCGATACGGGTTGCGCTACTTGGACGCATCCCCGCGGCGGCTACTTTGTGAGCTTTGATGGCCCCGAGGGCTCGGCCCAAAAGGTCGCCGCGCTTTGCGCCGACCTGGGTGTCAAGCTCACGCCGGCAGGTGCCACCTGGCCTTATGGCAAGGATCCGCGCGACACCAACATCCGCATCGCGCCGAGTTATCCCACGGTCGAGGACCTGGAGGCCGCACTCGACGTGCTGGTGCTGGCCGTCAAGCTCGTCGCTGCCGAGCTTGCTCGTGCCGAGCGCGCCTAACGCGTAGGGCCCCGCAAATACGCGTCCAGTACCATCCGCACTCTCGATACGCAAAGGAGCGTATATATGGATTTGGGTATTTCCACCAACCCCACGCCGGAGCTCTACACCATCAGGGTGACCGGTGAGATTGATATCTCTAACGCCGACAGCTTGCGTAACGCCATCGACTTGGCGCTCGAGCAGCCCACCGAGGCCGTTGAGCTCGACTTTGCCCAGGTGAGCTATATCGACTCGACAGGTATTGGCGTACTTGTGGGCGCCGCGCACCACGCAGCCGATCACGACAAGCGGTTTGGCTGCGTCAACGTGCAGCCCCCGGTGATGCGCGTGGTTCAGTTGCTGGGTGTCGACCAGGAGATTTCAATTACGGCGGCATAAGCCCTGCCCCAAAAAGGGCGTGCCGTTTGGTATATGTTTGTGATGCGCTCGGATGTTTTGACGTCCGGGCGCTATACTTGACCGAATGAATAGACGAGTTCCGGCCGAATGGCGCGGTGCGGGCTCGACTCACATCGAGCCTTGGAGGTATGTGTGTTTGGTATTGGAGAGGGTGAGCTCGCGATCATCGTGGTCTTCGGCTTTTTGCTGTTTGGCCCGGATAAGCTCCCGCAGATGGGCCGCACGATCGGCCGTGCCATCCGTCAGTTCCGCGAGACGCAGGAAAAGATGACGGCTGTTGTTCAGTCCGAGATTATCGATCCGGTAAGCGAGGCCGCTTCGGCTCCGGTCAAGCCCAAGAAGGCTGCCGTCGATGATGATTCCGATGCGGACGAGGATGCCGTCGAGACGGCCGCGCCCGCAAAGAAGGAGACCTTTGCCGAGCGCCGTGCCCGCCTTGCCGCCGAGAAGGCCGCGAGTGAGGGTGCTGCCGAGGACGAAGGTGCTGCTGGTGAGGCTGAGGGCCCCGAGTCTGCTGCTGCCGCCGTCGAGCCCGAGCCTGCTGCAGAGCCGGAGCCCGAGCCCGAGCCGGCAGAGCCCACGACGGCTGACCTCTACGCCCGTCGTCCCCGCAAGCGCAAGGCCGTCGTCGACCAGCTCGCTCGCGAGCTCGAGGCCGAGGACGACGCCGCTGCCGCCCATGCCCCGAAGGGAGGCGATGAGTAATGCCTATCGGACCCGCGCGCATGCCGCTCTTCGATCATCTGGGTGAGCTCCGTCGCCGCCTGACCATCGTGGTCGTGTCAGTCTTTGCCGCCGCCATCGTGCTGTATTTCGCCACGCCCGTGGTGCTCGACATCCTGGAAGACCCCATCCGCTCCTTTGTGCCGGACGGTAAGTTCTACATCACCACCACGCTCGGCGGCTTTGGTCTGCGCTTTTCGCTGGCCCTCAAGATGGCCGTTGTCATGTGCACGCCTATGATCATTTGGCAGATTCTGGCGTTTTTCCTGCCGGCGCTTCGCCCCAACGAGCGCAAGTGGGTTGTGCCCACGGTGCTCGCCTCGACGGTGCTGTTCTTCCTGGGCGCAATCTTTTGCTACTTCATCATCATCCCTGCGGGCTTTGAGTGGCTCATCGGCGAAACCTCGGCCGTCGCTACGGCGCTGCCCGATCTGGAGAACTACGTCAACATGGAGCTGCTCTTTATGATCGGCTTTGGTGTGGCGTTTGAGCTGCCGCTCATCATCTTCTACCTGTCTGTCTTCCATATCGTGTCCTATGCGGCCTTCCGCGGTGCCTGGCGTTACGTATACGTTGGCCTGCTTGCGGGCTCGGCTGTGATTACGCCCGACGGCTCGCCCGTTACGCTGGGTCTCATGTATGGTGCCCTGCTCTCGCTCTACGAGATTTCGCTCGCCATCGCCCACGTGGTCATTACCGCGCGCGATGGCAAGGAAGGCTTGTTTGTGAGCCGTCTGGATCTGTTCTCGAACGACGACGAGGACGACGAGGAGTAAATCCGTATGCACGAGGTTGGCATTGTCAACGGCATACTCGATACAGTGATTCGCGCGGCGCGTGGGGCGGGGGCCTCGCGCGCTGTTTTGGTAACGCTGCGCATTGGGGATATGACCGAAGTTGTGCGTGAGGCGCTCGACTTTGCGTGGGAGACGTTTCGCGACGAGGACATGCTCACGCGCGGCTGCGAGCTTGCCGTGGAGGAAGTCCATCCACAAAGCGAGTGCCTGGACTGCCGCGAGGTCTTTGAACACGACCGCTTCCATTGCCGCTGTCCTCAGTGTGGCGGCACCAACGTGCGCCTGCTGCACGGCCGCGAGCTCGACATCGCCAGCATCGAGATTGAAACCCCCGACAATTAACCAGCCTGCCATTTGGGGACGGGGTATAAATGGTAGAAGTAAGGAGTGCCGAGTATGGCCGAGAAAACTATTGATATCGCATCGCCGATTCTGTCGCGCAATGAGCGCCTGGCAGATCAGCTGCGTCAGCGATTCAAAGAGACAGGCACCTATGTGATCAATGTGCTGTCGAGTCCCGGCTCTGGTAAGACCACCACGATTCTGGGCACCAACGAGCGCCTGCGCGACAAAGCCGGCCTGCGCTGTGCCGTCATCGAGGGCGATATCGCCTCGGATGTCGACGCCATCACCATGAAGGAAGCCGGCATGCCCGCCATTCAGATCAACACGGGCGGTCTGTGCCACCTCGAGGGCAACATGATCATGGAGGCCGTTGATGCGTTTGACCAGGCAGTGGGCCTTCAAAACATCGATGTTATCTTTATCGAAAACGTGGGCAATCTGGTCTGTCCGGTCGACTTTGACCTGGGCGAGAACCTGTCCATCATGATTCTCTCGGTGCCCGAGGGCGACGACAAGCCCATTAAGTACCCGGGCATCTTCCAGCACGCTGGCGCACAGCTGCTCAACAAGGTCGATGTGGCCCCGGCTTTCGATTTTGACATGGATAGGTATACTAAGACACTCGATGACCTCAATCCGCAGGCGCCGCGGTTTGCCGTGAGCGCACGCAAGGGCGAGGGCATGGATGCCTGGTGCGATTGGCTCATCGGGCAGATCGAACAAACAAGGGCGTAAGTCGGCCGTCGTACGTGCGGGCGCAGCCGCAGACACACGAGATAGGAGCCTCTTTTGAAGCTCATCATCGCCGAGAAAAACGACGCCGCGCGTCAGATTGCCGAGCGTCTTTCCACGGGCAAGCCCAAAAAGGACAAGGTGTACAACACCCCCATCTACCGTTTTGAGTGGAAGGGCGAGGAGTGCGTGACAATCGGCCTTGCCGGTCACATCCTTGCGCCCGATTTTTGCGACAGCGTGCTGTTCGATAAAAAGCTGGGTTGGTACTCGGTCACCGAGGACGGCGAGATGCTGCCGGCCGACATACCCGATGGCCTGGCGCGCCCGCCCTATGACACCAAGCGCAAACCGTTCCTTGCCGACGGTATCTCCATCAAAGGCTGGAAGCTCGAGAGCCTGCCCTACCTTACCTGGGCGCCCGTTATCAAGCTGCCGGCCGAGAAAGAACTCATTCGCTCGCTCAAGAACCTTGCCAAGAAGTCCGACAGCGTCATCATCGCCACGGACTTCGATCGCGAGGGCGAGCTGATTGGTTCGGACGCCCTCAACAAGGTGCGCGAGGTTGCGCCCGACTTGCCGGTTGCCCGCGCCCAGTATTCTTCGTTTACCAAGGCCGAGATCACGCAGGCCTTTGATAACCTCGTCTCGCTCGACCAGAACCTGGCCGATGCCGGCGAGAGTCGTCAGCACATCGACCTCATTTGGGGTGCGGTGCTCACGCGCTACCTGACGCTCGCCAAGTTTGGCGGCTTTGGCAACGTGCGTTCTGCCGGCCGCGTGCAGACCCCGACGCTCGCCTTGGTGGTCGAGCGCGAGCGCGAGCGCATGGCGTTTGTGCCCGAGGACTACTGGCAGATTCGCGGCATGGCTGCCGCGCAGGCTGCTGCCGAGGAGGACCGCTTTAAGATCGCGCACAAGACGGCGCGCTTTACCGACAAGGATGCTGCCGAGACGGCGTACGGCCATGTCGACGGCGTTGCGACGGCAACCGTTGCCGCGGTGACCAAGCGCTCGCGCAAGCAGCAGCCGCCCACGCCGTTTGCGACCACCTCGCTGCAGGCTGCCGCTGCGGCCGAGGGCATCTCGCCCGCACGCACCATGCGCATCGCCGAGTCCCTCTACATGGCGGGCCTCATCAGCTATCCGCGTGTCGACAACACCGTGTACCCCGCGACGCTCGATCTGGGCGCCGTGGTGAGTGACCTGGCAAAGATCAACCCGGCGCTGGCGCCCGTATGCAAAAAGGTGCTCGCCGGTCCCATGAAGCCCACGCGCGGCAAGGTCGAGACCACCGACCACCCGCCTATCTACCCCACGGGCGAGGGCGATCCGTCCACGCTCGACGGTGGCCAGCGCAAGCTCTACGACCTCATCGCTCGTCGCTTCCTGGCGACGCTTATGGGCCCCGCCACCATCGAGAACACCAAGCTCGAGCTCGACGTGAACGGCGAGCCGTTCGTGGCTTCGGGCGATGTGCTCGTGACCCCGGGTTTCCGCGAGGCATACCCGTACGGACTCAAGCGCGACGAGCAGATGCCGCCGCTGGAGCAGGGCGACACGGTCGACGTATTCGACATTAAGCTCGAGGCCAAACAGACCGAGCCGCCCGCGCGCTACAGCCAGGGCAAGCTCGTGCAGGAGATGGAAAAGCGCGGCCTGGGCACCAAGTCCACGCGCGCGAGCATCATCGAGCGCCTGTACGCCGTGCGCTACCTCAAAAACGATCCCGTGGAGCCGAGTCAGCTGGGTATCGCCATCATCGATGCACTGTCGCAGTTTGCCCCGCGCATCACGAGCCCCGATATGACCAGCGAGCTCGACGGCGACATGACCCGCGTGGAGCGCGGCGAAGATACCGAAGAGCATGTCGTGACGCACTCGCGCGCGCTGCTGGCCGGCGTGCTCGATGAGCTGCTCAAGCATACGCAGGAGCTGGGCGACGCCATCAGCGATGCCGTCACGGCCGATGCGCGCGTGGGCGCCTGCCCCAAGTGCGGCAAGGATCTGGTTATGAAGACGAGCGCCAAGACCCGCGGTAGCTTTATCGGCTGCATGGGCTGGCCCGACTGCGACGTGACCTATCCGGTGCCGAGCGGCGTCAAGGTGAGCCCGCTCGAGGGCGAGGCTGCCGTGTGTCCCGAATGCGGCGCACCGCGCATTAAGTGCCAGCCGTTCCGCCAGAAGGCTTTCGAGATCTGCGTGAACCCCACGTGTCCCACCAATTACGAGCCCGACCTTAAGGTGGGCGAGTGCAAGGTGTGCGCCGAGGCCGGACGCCATGGCGATCTGATTGCGCACAAGAGCGAGAAGAGCGGCAAGCGCTTTATCCGCTGCACCAACTATGACGATTGCGGCGTGAGCTATCCGCTGCCGGCGCGTGGCAAACTCGAGGCGACGGGCGAGACCTGTCCCGAGTGCGGCGCTCCCATCGTGGTGGTCAACACGGCGCGCGGTCCGTGGCGCATCTGCGTCAACATGGACTGCCCGACCAAGGAGAAGAAGCCCGCCCGCGGCCGCAAGACGACGACCAAGGCGAGTACGGCGAAGAAGACCACGGCGAAAAAGACGACTGCCAAGAAGGCTGCCGCGAAAAAGACGACCACAAAGAAGGCGGCCGCCAGCAAGTAGCGGCGCAGCCGAAACATTGCCCAAAACAAAAACGGGCGAGGGTCCCATGATCCTCGCCCGTTTTTTGTTCGGCAGTTAGGGACGTTCCTTTTCTACCGGCAGTTTAGGAACGTCCCTAACTGCCAGCTCGGGAACGACAAAACGCTAGTTCACCTCGACGGGTTTGGCGCTGGGATAGCGGTCCTCAAAGTCCAAGCGATACTTGTTGCTGCTGGTTCCCGGCTCGTTGTCGCGTGCCAGCGGCGCCACGATTTCGTCCTTATGGTCCGAGGGCTTTGCGTACTTTAGGCTGATCTCCCAGGCATCGCAGATCGCGTCGATGCGGTGATCAAGGTCGTCATACAGGGCAATGATGTCTTTCCAGGAGTTGTAGTTCTTGGAGCTCATGGGGACGTCCAGGTCCTCGACGATATCGTAATACTGCTCGATGGTCTCCTCCGTGCGCTCGGCGACGTCGGCGAGATTTTGACGGGTGGTGCGATCTTCTTCCAGATAGCTACCATTGAAGGCCTGCGCGCAGGCGCGGACCTGGCTATCGAGGTCCTCGAGCAGGTCGTAGTATTCGCTCAGGCGACGGTAGAGGTTCTGCTCGGAGAGGGTTGCTTCGCCGCCAGCCTCGTCCTCGTCGTCATCGTCATCGTCGTAAAGGCTATTGGGGTCGCCGAGAGGCTTGAGGTCATCATCGTCAACATCGTGGTGCAGCTTGGTAACCTCGGCAGTCGTCTGCGTGGCGGAGTTGTCGAACGGTTTGATCACAAAGAAGATGACCAGGGCGATGATGATTGCCACCAGCGCAACGATAACGGCGACAAGCGCCCCGGTGCCGCTCTTTTTGGGAGCGGGGGTCTGTGGCGAAGCAGGCGCGTATGCGGGAGCCGGCTGCTGTTGGGGCGAGCCGCTCGCGACGGGTATGCACTGCGTGGTCTCGCCGGCCGCGGGGCTTGCGGCGGGGTCGGGGCGATAAGCGAGGGGATCGTCCGCCTTGGCTTGCGGCGTATCAAGGGGCCCGGTCTGCCCAAAAGCGGGCTGGCTATCGCTCGCGGCTGTTTGCTCAACGGGTGCACCGCACGAGGTGCAGAACTTGGCATTATCTGCAAGAAGCTTGCCGCACGAGGCGCAATACCGAGACATTGCCACTCCTTTCGCCACATTTCAATGCCATACGACGATTATACCAAGCATCCAAAATTCCCCATCATAAGTTGCGGTGAAATAGGGACTGTTTGGCGGTCTTAGAGCTTCAATCAGTCCCTATTTCACCGCAACTTTGGAAAGGCACCTTTAGTCATTGGGGACGTTCTTAAACGACCAGTCATTTAAGAACGTCCCCAATGACTAGGTTGGATTTGGGGTGCGCCTGCCCCTGGGGTATCATGATTTGGTTGATATATCTGCATTTACGCGCCTTGTAGGAAGGGACTGCGCCCATGGCTTTTGAGCCCGCTCAACATAGCTTTATCACGCTCGAGGGCGTCGATGGTGCCGGTAAGTCCACGCAGGCGCGCCTGCTGGCCCGTGCGCTCGAGCTCGCTGGCTACCAGGTCGTGACCCTGCGTGAGCCGGGTGGTACCGCCATTAGTGAAAAGATCCGTGCCCTGCTGCTCGACCCCGCCAATACGGCGATGGGGGATACCTGCGAGCTGCTGCTCTACGAGGCCGCACGCGCCCAGCTGGTGCACGAGGTCATAGCTCCCGCCCTTGCGGCCGGCAAGGTGGTCCTGTGTGACCGCTTCTATGATTCCACGACCTGCTACCAGGCGTTTGCCGACGGCCTCGATCGCCAGATGGTACGCGACGCCAACAACCTTGCTGTCGCGGGGACGCACCCGGCGCTCACGCTCGTCTATCACATCACGCCCGAGCAGGCGGCGCTGCGCATGTCCGCCCGTGGTGCGGTCGACCGCATGGAGGCCAAGGGCATGGCGTTCCAGGAGCGCGTTTACCAGGGATTTAGTGCTATTGCCGCCGAGGAGCCAGATCGCGTGAAGCTCATCGACGCCACCGCTTCCATCGAGGACGTCTTCGCGCAGACGGTCGAGCAGGTTCGCGCGTACGGTCTCGACATTTCCCAGGACGCCGTCACCGCCACGCTTGCCCAGGAGGCCGAGTAACATGGCCCCCGCTCAGGCAAGCCTGCTGGCCAAGCTCGACACCCAAGAGCGCGTACGCGATTTTTTGACCAACGCCGTCGCCAGCGGCCGCGCATCGCACGCCTACCTGTTTTTGGGCGCTCCCGGTGCCGGCAAGCTCGATGCCGCCTGGGCGCTCGCCCAAGCCTTCCTGTGCGAGCAGGACGGCTGCGGCTCATGCGATAGCTGTGTGCGTGTCGCCCGCCATACGCACCCCGACGTGCACTATTACACGCCCGAGAGCGCCACGGGCTACCTCATCGCCCAGACCCGCGAGCTGCTCGACGACGTGCCGCTGGCGCCCATCCGTGCCAAGGCCAAGGTCTACATCATCGACCGTGCCGAGCAGCTGCGCGCCAACACCGCCAACGCACTGCTCAAGACGCTCGAGGAGCCGCCCGAGGGCGTTATGTTTATCTTGCTGGGCACCTCGGCAGACGTGATGTTGCCCACCATCGTGAGCCGCTGCCAGTGCGTGCCGTTTCGGCTGGTGTCGCCCGCCGTGGCCACGAAGGCCGTGAGCCGCGCGACGGGCCAGGATCTCGTACGCTGTCGCATGGCGGTCGCCGTGGCGGGGAGCCCCACGCGCGGCATCGAGTTCCTTAAGAGCGCCGAGCGCCAGGATGCTCGCCGCCAGATGATCCGCGCCATCGATTCGCTCATCGCCGCCGACGAGGCCGATGTACTCAGCCGCGCCAAGTCGCTCATCGTCGCCGTTAAGGCTCCGCTCGCCGAGGTCAAGTCCACGCAGGAAAAGGTGCTCGAGCAAAACGCCGATTATCTGTCGCGTGGAGCATTGAAGCAGCTTGAGGACCGCAACAAGCGCGAACTCAACGCGCGCGAGCGTTCGGGTATCATGGAAGCGCTGGCGAGCACGCGGACGCTCATGCGCGACGTGCTGCTGACGCTTCAGGATGAGGCGGCAGACATTGTGAACGAGGACGTGCGCGACACGATCGGGCGGCTTGCCGCCGCTACGAATGTTGCGGGTGCCACCCGGGCGCTCGAGGCGGTCGCGACCGCCGAGCGCAACATTGCCAGAAACGTTACTCCCCAGCTGGCCATCGAGGTCATGCTGTTCGATATCAGGAAGGCACTGAAATGCCGTTAGTCGTACCCGTTAAGTTTACCTACGCCTCGCGCGACCTGTGGTTTGACCCGCAGGATCTGGATATCCTCGAGGCCGATTATGCCATTTGCTCCACCGAGCGCGGAACCGAGATCGGCCTGGTCACGGCCGATCCCTTCGAGGTGCCGCAAGACGAGATCGGTCAGCCGCTCAAGCCCGTGCTGCGTGTGGCGAGCGATATCGACCTGCAGCTTGCCGACGACCTGGCCATCCAGGGCGATGAGGCCATGGTCGATTTCCGCCGTCTGGTCAAAGATCTCGACCTCGAGATGAAGCCGGTGGGTGTCGAATACCTGTTTGGCGGCGAGAAAGCCGTGTTCTACTTTGCGGCCGAGGAGCGCGTCGATTTTCGTCAGCTCGTCAAGGACCTGTCCTCGACGCTGCACATTCGCGTTGACATGCGCCAGATTGGCGTGCGTGACGAGACTCGCTTGGTGGGCGGCTATGCCCAATGCGGACAGGAGCTCTGCTGCACGCGCTTTGGCGGACAGTTTGAGCCCGTCTCGATTCGCATGGCAAAAGAGCAGGACCTGCCGCTCAATTCGTCTAAGATCAGCGGCGTGTGCGGCCGCCTGATGTGCTGCCTGCGCTATGAGTTCGAGGCGTACAAGGACTTTAAGAGCCGCGCGCCCAAAAAGAAGACGCTCATCGATACGCCGCTCGGCAAGGCGCGTATCCAGGAATATGACACGCCGCGTGAGCAGCTGGTGCTGCGCCTGGAGAACGGTAAAGTCTTTAAGGTCAACCTGGCCGATATGACGTGCTCGGAGGGCTGCAAAAAGAAGGCCGCCGAGCAGGGCTGCAGCTGCCGCCCCGACTGCGTGACGCGCGATGTGCTCGAGCGCATCGAGTCGCCCGAGATGCGCCTGGCGCTCATGGAGCTCGATCGCGAGAACGGCGTCGACGTGGGCGATGGCCTGTCGAGTGCCGACCGTCTGGCCGGCACGTCGATGCCCAAGCGCCGTCGTCGCGATGCCGAATCCGATGCTTGTGCCGGTCAGGCCCAGGGCGAGGGTCGTGGCCGCGGAAAGGGCCGCGGCAAGGCCGAGGCTTCCGAGGCCGAGGAGGCGGCCGGCGGCCGTCGTCGCCGCAAGCGCACGGCGTCCGTCGACAACGGCGAGACCGCGGGCAAGAACGCCTCTCGCGAGCGCGAGGCTCAGCAGCCCCAGCAGCAAAACCGCGGCGGCGGCATGAACCCCACGCGCCGTCGTCGCCGCCACCTGTCGAGCGAGGAGCGCGAGGACGCCTTCCGCGCCGCAGCCGCTCGCGAGGCCGGTGCCGCTCCCAAGGGTGCCTCGGCCTCCGACGCGCCTGCCGACAAGGCTGGCAGGCCACGTGGCGAGGAGGAGCGCGCGCCGCGTCCGCGCCGTCGCCATTCCTCGGGCACGCAGCAGAAACCCTCGGTTCCTTCTGTGGCCGATCAGGTTTCGGATGGTGAAGTCAAGGTCACGCGCCGTCGCCCCGGCGATGGCGGAGGAGCTGCCGCCAAGGCTTCGCGCGGCGGTGCTCGCGACGAGCGCGAGCCGCGTGAGGATCGCAGTGGCGAGGGTTCGGCCGACCAGAGTCAGAAGCGCCGCCGCCGTCGCCGTTCCCGCAAGCCGCGCCAGGATGGTGGCGAAGGCTCGACCCACACCTCGTCCGCACCGCAACCGCCTGCCGGCGAATAGCGCCCTCAAGCGGATTCGACTTGTCTGACCCCAAGTGCAACGGGGTATCATGGCACTGAATCGACAACCCTCCCTTCGCCCAAGCGTAGGGAGGGTTTTGTCATAAATAACTATCTGAATGGTTTGAGCCGCTTACGGAGTGCCGACATCTTGCCGTTTGCGGATGAATTGCTACCGTTTGCCGAGCGCGCGGCGCATGAGGCACTCGAGGTTCTTTCGCCCACGCGATGCGCCGGTTGCGAGCGTGCCGGTGCGCTTATTTGTCGGGAGTGCCTGGCGTCGCTCACGCTTGTCGATCCGCGCCACAGCTGCACGAGGTGCGGCGCTCCGTTTGGAGACCTGCTGTGTACCGAGTGCTCGGTCGAGGGCGCGTCTTCGACGGTGGCTAAGGCCCTCGATCGCTGCCTGGTGTGCGCTGTCTATGCACATCCGTTGCCGCGCATCATCAAGGCATACAAGGATGCGGGCGAGCGCCGTCTGGCACCGTATCTGGCAGAGCTGCTCTACGACACCGCCTTGCATGCCCAGGCAGCAGCCCCCGACCGTTACGGCGGCGTGCTGTCCGGTGTCGACGCGGTGGTATTTGTGCCCGCGACTGCGGCGGCGTTTCGGCGGCGTGGTTTTGATCACATGGAAGCAATCGCGCGCTCGTTTTGCGATCTTTCGGGTGTGCCATTGCTGGACGCCTTGGTCAAATACGGTCATGGCGACCAGCGCGAACTCGGTCGCGCCGAGCGCCGGGAACATGCCCGGGACATGTACGAGACGGTCGAGGATGTACGTGGCTGTCGTCTGCTGCTCATCGACGATGTCATTACCACGGGCGCGACAATGGCAGCGGCCTCGGCGGAGCTTAAGCGCGCCGGCGCCAAAGCCGTCGATGGCCTCGCTATCGCACGCGTTTGGTAGGGGTGGTTTTGTGGCAGTGAAGATTGCGCGGCGCGTCGAGCCGGCAGGCGAGCAACTGGCAGCCTCTGTGATCCTTACCGGCGCCTCGGCGCTACGCATGATGCGCGCCGAGCGCCGGCATATGGGTCACATCAGTTGGAGGGACTTCCATCCCGATGAAGAGCGCCGTGTGCTGCCCGCCTCGACCTGCGAAATCTGTACTCGCGGTGCGAATGACGACCTAACCTTAAACTTTAGCTTGAACTTAGCTATAATGCGCTACGTTCCCGCCAGGCTGTGGTTGCGGACGGGCAATGCGCCCATCCAAGTCCAAGACAGACGCGGTCAAAGGGATCCACGTAAGCGACCGCGTGCGCGCGGCGCGATCATGGCGCGTCCTAGATGTAAGCCGCACCGTCCGTTCTACTTTCTTTGGGGCAATACCGCCTCGCGGGCGAGCGGGCCAGTCGTGAAGGTGGCTGCGGCCTCCCGAGCAAACGCCCCGGTGCGCAAGTGTGGGGTCAAATACCAGGTCAGCTGGTGGGAACAACCCGATATTCCGTGCAGGGCACGGATCGTATACGACACAGAAGGTAGGGTAGCGGACATGGTGAGGGGCAGCTTGATGCATGCGACTCGGTTGGGTGCTGGGACCGCGGCGGTCATTGCCGTTTTGGGCCTGAGTGGATGCGCGTTCAATCCACTGTCCACGTTCACGACGCCCACGATCGACCAGATCGAGCGCGAGACCGTTACCCCCACGGTATCGGACGATGCCCTGGTCACGCCGGGAACCCTGACGGTCGCCCTCGATACTTCCGATGCCCCGCAAGCCATGCAGGATGCCGACGGAAACCTCACGGGCTATGCGGTCGATGCCGCTCGTGCCCTCGCATGCCGCATGGGTCTCAAGGTCGCCTTTGTCGATGCGTCCTCGGCCGATTCCGCGCTCAGCGATAAAAAGGCCGATATCTTCATTGGCGACGTCAGCTCTACGGACGGCGATATCAGCTCGCTTGGCACCTGTCTGTACGACGCCCCCGCCGTATTCGGCAAGAGCAGTGACGGCGAGTCGTTGAGCGTTTCCACCGAAATGCTTAACACCGCTACCCTGGGCGTTCAGACCTTCTCGGCCTCGCAGGAAGCGCTCGCCAAGCAGGGCATCACGGC
Organism: Collinsella sp. LCP21S3_A3; assembly: GCF_052118905.1. Lineage (NCBI taxonomy): Bacteria > Bacillati > Actinomycetota > Coriobacteriia > Coriobacteriales > Coriobacteriaceae > Collinsella > Collinsella sp. LCP21S3_A3. Next base: position 58,659 of record NZ_JBQKGH010000001.1, read on the forward strand.
CAACCAAAAGACCTTCTCCAACATCAACGAGTGCTTCGAGGCACTCGAGTCGGGCGAGGTTGATTACGTGATCTGTGATTCCACGGCCGGTGGTTACCTCGCGCGCCTGATGAGCCAGATCTCCTGTGTCGGCACGCTCGAGACACCCTCCACGCTTGGCGTCGCAGGCCTTAGCTCTAACGATGAGCTGTGCCGTGCTGTGAGCGATGCCCTCGACGACATCACGGTCGACGGCACGCTCGAGGCGGTCCACTGCGTCTGGTACGGCCAAATGCCCTATGACCTTACCGCCAAGACTGTTTCGGGGGCCAATGTGCAGGCATCCGAATCCACGTCCAACGAGACCGAGTCCTCCGATGGCGACACCTCCGATAACAACGGCGACAGCCCCTCGTCTAGCCAGGAGGGCGCCATCACCGACGATGACATCAACAAGCTCAATAGCTAGTTATTGGTAGGGGTGGCGCCTGCCATACATTGAACAAGGCGCTTCTTCACGGTTTCAACACGCATGGCCGGGTCTCCCCCATAGGGGAGCCCGGCTTTTCAATTTTGATAAAACCAGCAGCTCAAGGGCAATTTCCAGGAGAAAAACCAACTCCGCCGACGCCCTCATATAGCGCACTTTGCCGCGGAAAAGTGCGAGACTTCGGTATGCGGTATCAAGCAGTCGTTATTCGGGCCTTTGGGAATTCGGGTGATTAAATGCACGGCAATGGGTACATAGCCAGTACAGTAAGTCCCCGAGGCAGATTGGAGCCACGTATGGATATCAAGGTTTCTGGACGCAAGACGACGGTAACCGATGCTCTGCGTGCGCATGTGGACGAGAAGATCGGCGAGGCGCTCAAGGTTTTCGATATCGAGCCCATGACAGTCGACGTCGTGCTTCGTTATGAGAAGAACCCCTCGAACCCCAACCCGGCAATCGTCGAGGTCACGGTTCGTGCCCGCGGCTCTGTGATTCGCGTCGCCGAGCACGGCGCGGATATGTATGCCGCCATCGATCTCTCCGCCGATAAGGTCACCCGCCAGCTGCGCAAGTTCAAGACCAAGGTTGTGGACAACCGCCAGGGCGGTGCCAGCGCCGCGGATGTCGCACCGGTCGAGCGCGTCGAGGATCTGGCCGACCTGCTGCTGCCCGAGGAGGACGACGACCTGCTCGTCCGCGAGAAGGTCATCGATGTCACCCCGATGACTGAGGAGCAGGCGCTGGTGCAGACCGATCTGCTCGGCCACGACTTCTACGTGTTCGAGAACGCGACGACTGGCCTCATCAATGTGGTGTATCACCGTAAGAATGGTGGATATGGCATCATCAAGCCCCGCATCGAAACACTTGACGAGTAAAATACGTTAACTTGCATGAGTTAACGGTTGGCGGCCATCCCATGCGGGTGGCCGCCTTTTTTACGTAAGGAGTCGCTTTGATGGACAAGGCCGCATCCGCCGGTCATTCGGACCGTTGCCGTATCGTCGTCGATACCTGCTGCGACTTTAACCCCGAGGTCGCCGCGAACCTCGATGTCGATATCTTGGGCTTCCCTTTCATTATCGATGGCGAGGAGCGCACGGACGACATCTGGTCGAGCATGAGCCCTAAGGAGTTCTACGACCGCATGCGCGCCGGTGCCCGCGTGTCCACCTCGGCTGTGTCGCTCGGTCGCTATATCGAGTTCTTTACCGAGTGCGCCAAAGAGGGCACACCCACGGTTTACCTGTGCTTTACCTCGGCGCTGTCGTCGAGCTACAACTCCGCGTGCCAGGCGGCAGATGCCGTGCGCGCCGAGTATCCCAACTTTGAGCTCTACGTGGTCGACAACGCTCTGCCCTGCGCGACCGGCGAGCTCCTGGCGCTTGAGGCCGTGCGCCAGCGTTCGGCGGGACTGACTGCCAAGCAGCTGGTCGATTGGGCAAACGAGGCCAAGACCTACGTGCACGGCTACTTTACGCTCGAGAGCTTCGATGCGCTGGCTGCCGGCGGCCGCATTCCGCCCGCGGCGGCGCAGCTCACGGCAAAGCTCGACGTCAAGCCCGAGCTCTCCTACGACCTTGCCGGCTCGCTGTCGCTGATCGGCGTCAACCGCGGCCGCAAGAAGGCGCTCAAGTCCATTCTCAAGTCGTTCCGCGAGAACTACGTGCCCGATCGCACCATGCCCATCGCCATCATGACGGCCGATGCCGAAAAGGACGGTGACTGGCTCGAAGCCGCCATCCGCAAGGAGGAGGGCTGCGCCGACGTTACGATCATTCGCAGCTCCGTGGGCCCCACCATCGGCTCGCACGTGGGCCCCGGCATGGTGGCCTGCGCGTTTTGGGGCAAGAACCGCACCGACAAGGCGTCGCTTTCCGACCGCATCGCCCGCCGCGTGCGCGGCCAGTAGGCAAGCGCTGCGTCCGTAATCGCCCTCGACTCACAGCCCAAACGCTGGCAACGAGTATTCAACCTGGTAATAACACCCAACCCAAAAGGAAAGGTTTCATGGCAAACAAGCTCTCTGTCGCATTTATCGGCACCGGAATCATGGGTGCCCCTATCGCCGGCCACATTCTGGACGCTGGCTATCCCGTCACGGTCAACAACCGCACCAAGTCCAAGGCTGCAGCGCTTGTTGAGCGCGGTGCCGTCTGGGCCGATACGCCGGCAGATGCCGCGGCGAACGCCGACGTCGTCTTTACCATGGTGGGCTATCCCTCCGAGGTCGAGGAGCTCTACCTGGCGGGCGACGGTCTGCTCGCGTGCACTAAGCCCGGTGCGGTCCTAATCGACCTCACCACGAGCTCGCCCGAGCTGGCGCGCGACATTGCCGAGGCCGCCCAGGTTTCCGGCCGCATGGCGTTTGACTGCCCCGTCACCGGCGGCGAGTCGGGTGCTATCGCCGGCACGCTTACGGCTATCGTGGGCGCTACCGAGAACGACATTGCCCCGGTCCGCGATATCCTTTCCACCTTTGCGGCAACCATCTGCTGCTTCGATGGCGCCGGCAAGGGCCAGGCTGCCAAGCTCGCCAACCAGGTGTCGCTGGGCGCCTGCATGGTCGGCATGGCCGATGCGCTGGCGTTTGCCGAGCTGAGCGGCCTTGATATGGAGAAGACCCGTCAGATGATCCTGGGCGGCACCGGCAAGTCCGGTGCCATGGAGAGCTTGGCGCCCAAGGCGCTCGACGGCGACTACAAGCCCGGTTTTATGGTGGAGCACTTCATCAAGGACCTGCGCTTGGCGCTCGCCTATGCCGACGACCGCGAGCTTGCGCTGCCCGGCGCCGACGTGGCCTTTACGCTCTATGACATGCTCGACGCCATCGGTGGTGCCAAGCTGGGTACCCAGGCCATCAATGTCCTCTATAAGGAGGAGGCCGACGCCATTGCCGCCGGTCTGGACTGGTCGCAGTATCGTCCCGAGGAGCATGGTGCTCATGAGGAAGGCTGTGGTTGCGGCGAGCATGGCGACGACCACGAGTGCGGTTGTGGCCACCACCATGGCGAGGACCACGAGTGCTGCGGCGGCCACGGCCATGACGACGGCCACGAGTGCTGCTGCGGCCACCATCACGAGGAGTAGCGCCCATGAGCTGGACGTTCGTGGTGCTCGCACTAGTGCTCTTTCTCTTTGCGATCTACATTGGCTTTTTGTGCGGCCAGTGGGCGTGCGAAAAGCGCGTCGTCACCAAGCGCGACTACTGGATTGCCAACTTTGCAGGAGCGGCGGCAGTCGTCCTGCTGACCTGGGTGTTCTCGCTGTTCCCGCTGGTGCAGTTTGCGCCGATCGGCTGGCTTGGCGGCTTTATCGCCGGCCTTAAGATGAGCTTTGGCGAGTCCGTTGGTCCGTGGCGCAAGCACGATGAGGTCTTTAACGTCAACCAGGCTCATCGCGCCGCCGCCGACGCAGGAGACGCCGAGGAGCGCCGCCGCGCGCGTCGCAATGGCGCGGCTGACCGACAGCTCATCTCGGTCACCGATGACAGCAAGGGTGCTGGCAGGCACACTAAGAAATAGTAAGAAGAGGTAACTATGGCAGAAAACAAAGACGAACAGCTCACCGACGAGGAGCTGGCACAGCTTCAGCTGGCAGAGGAGAACGAGAACACCGTCGACCGCTTGGTCCAGGAGCTCGGCTGCCCCACGCGCCGTATCCGCCAGTTTGCCGCCCGCGTGCTGCACCTGCTTGCCGAGCGCGATCCGCAGCGCGTCGTGCCCTGCGTGCCCGCGCTGATCGAGGCGCTCGACCGGCCCGAGGCTCAGACTCGCTGGGAGGCCCTCGATGCCCTGGCGGCGCTCGCCACCACCTGCCCCGACCAGCTGGGCGATGCCTTTGAGGGCGCCGAGACCGCACTGTTTGACGAGATTTCCTCCACGCTGCGCTATGCCGCCTTCCGCCTGCTGTGCGTGTGGGGTGCCACGAGCGTCGAGCGTTCGCGCGAGGCTTGGCCCATCCTGGACGAGGCCATCCAGTGCTACCACGGTGACCTCGAGTATCGCGATATGCTCGGCTGCCTGTACGAGTTTGGCAAAGGCGAGATCGATGCCGAGATCGCCGAGAAGCTTGCGCTGCGCCTTAAGTTCGATGCCGAGAACGGCAAGGGCAGCTATCTCAAGGCCCGTTCGAGCGAGATTTGCGAAATGCTTGTTAAACGTTTTGGCCTGGATCTCTCCAAAAAGAAGAAGCGTGCTAGCGTTAAAAAATCTGACGACGCCGAAGACGAGGAGTAACAGATTATGGCGCACGATGTAGTCCTGATTCCCGGTGACGGTATCGGTCCCGAGATTACGCAGGCCATGTGCCGCGTGGTCGAGGCCGCCGGTGTCCAGATCAATTGGAACGTCCAGGAGGCCGGTGCCGGCGTCATGGACGAGTTTGGCACGCCACTGCCCCAGCATGTGCTCGATGCCGTCGCCCAGACCAAAGTTGCCATCAAGGGCCCCATCACCACGCCGGTCGGTACGGGGTTCCGCAGCGTCAACGTTGCCCTGCGTAAGTACTTCGATCTGTACGCCTGCGTGCGCCCCTGCCTGTCGCAACCGGGCGATGGCTCGCGCTTCCGCGATGTCGACCTGGTTATCGTGCGCGAGAACACCGAGGACCTCTACGCTGGTATTGAGTTCGACGAGGGCGCTGCCGAGGTCGAGGAGCTTTCACAGCTTGTCGAGCGCTCGGGTCAGAAAACCTTCGCCGCGGATTCCTCCATCTCGATCAAGCCCATCTCCATCGCCAAGAGCCGCCGTATTGTGGAGTACGCCTTTGAGTATGCTCGCCGCTGCGGCCGCAAAAAGGTGACGGCCGTGCATAAGGCCAACATCATGAAGGCGACTGACGGCCTGTTCCTGCGCGTGGCTCGCGAGGTGGCTGCCAACTATCCCGATATCGAGTTCAACGACAAGATCGTCGACGCCACCTGCATGGGTCTGGTTCAGAACCCCAACGACTTCGATGTTCTGGTCCTGCCCAATTTGTATGGCGATATCGTCAGCGACTTGTGCGCCGGTCTTGTAGGCGGCCTTGGCATGGCCCCCGGCTCCAATATCGGAGCCGACTGTGCCATCTTTGAGGCCACGCATGGCTCCGCGCCCGATATCGCTGGTCAGGATATCGCTAACCCCACGGCCGAGATTCTGTCTGCGGCTATGATGCTCGATCATCTGGGCGAGAACGATGCTGCCAATCGTATTCGCGCCGCCGTATCTGCCACGCTCGACGAGGGCGAGCAGGTTACCGGTGACGTGCGTCGTGCCCAGACCGGCTCCATTGAGGGCGCCGTGGGCACGCAGGCCTTTGCCGATGCCGTTATCGCGCATCTTGCCTAAGGGGATACGGCTTCAAACGCCTAAGCGGTACTTATACGTTTGCGGATAACCTGAGAATGAATACGCCCGGCGCTCTGTCGGGCGTATTCTATTGAGGACTATGTTTCTTAACAAGGAGTAACTGATATGGGTCTGATTCAAAAGAAGGACGAAAAGGACGAGATCGACGGCATCCAGATCATCGAGCGCGGCGAAGGCCCCGACGGTGACGAGGACGAGAAGATCGATCTGGTCGCAGGTACGTCTGCCGAGCACATTGCTGCCGGCACGACCGCCGAGGAGGAGGACGCCCGCCTGGAGGCTCAGATTGCCGCGGATGCCGCCGACGAGAACCTCATGCCTGAGGAGCAGGACGAGGACGATGACTCCGACGTGGACGACAGCGCATCCAAGCACAAGAAGACGATGATTGCCGCCTTTGTGGTCGCCATCGTGATCGCTGCTGTGGTCGGCTTCTTTATCGGCAACGGTGGTTTTGGCGGCAAGGGCGTCGGCTCGGCGACCCTCACCGAGGACCAGCTCGATTCGACCGTGGCAAGCTACAGCTACAACGGCAAGAAGAGCGACATCACCGCGCGCGAGGCCATCGAGAGCCAGTACAGCCTTGATACCGTCAAGGATAGCGATGGCAACTACACCGCTCCCTCTGCCGATGTCATCCTGTCCTACGTGCGCAACCAGATTCTGCTCGACGCCGCCGAGGACGAGGGCATCACCGTCTCTTCTAAGGAGATGAAGAAGTACGCCGAGGATTCCATCGGCACTTCGGACTACAAGACCATGGCCACGCAGTATGGCGTGTCCAAGGACCAGGCCAAGCAGATCGTCCGTCAGTCCGCGACGTTGCAGAAGCTCTACAAGAAGAAGGTGGGCGATAGCTCCGCAAGTATGCCGATCGCTCCGACCGAGCCTTCTGACGGCAACGAGGACACCGCGAGCAAGGACTACGCCGACTACATCATCAACCTTGCCGGTGACGAGTGGGATAGCAAGAAGGGTACCTGGAAGGACAAGGACAGCACCTACGCTAAGGCTTTTGCCGACGATGCCTTTACGGCCGATAGCGCTACCTATAAGCAGGCCATGACCGCCTATTACACCGCCTACCAGCAGTACTCTTCGCAGGCTTCGAGCGCCAGCTCCAAGTGGACCGAGTACGCCAACGGCCTCTATGCCAAGGCCAATATCAGCATCTACGGCCTGTTTGCGTAAAGATTACCTGAGCCTTCGAGTACGAAGCCGAAATATCTGATGAAGCCCCCTAGAACGGAAATCGTTCTAGGGGGCTTTTTGCGTTGGAGGGCTATCTATTGAGACGGAAAGGGCAGATTGAATGATCGCGCACGTGCTTCATCGGGTCTCCCTAATTCATCTGGGAAAACAACTGCAAACGATTGCAAGTAACCGGCGAACGGTCGAAAACGACCGTTCGCCGATAATCTCAAAACTGGTTCAGACTGGTATTAAGTTAAAAAGACCAATTCACATATCTTCACAATGACCTGCAATTTTTCTACACGCCATTTTTAGCCGCCCTGCGTTGTTTAGACACGGAAAAAGATCCGATCTTTTGCCGAAGCATTTCGAAACGGTTTCAAAACCGCAGGTAGAAGTGTTAACGACCGGTAAACGGTCGAAATATCACCGTGAGCGGTGCAAAAACGTTTTACTGTATGAATCAACGAAAGAGACCTCTTCTGGGGTGATATAGTGACAACAACACGTCACGTGGTTACTACCAGTTGATAGACCACTGGTCTTCAAGGAACGCTTACCAAGAAGCTTTAAGGGCAAGCGCCCGCTGGCTTCCGAAAATCATCGGACTCAGATCGTACACACCTTCGGAAGGGAAATTTGAATGGTTGGCTTTATTCTTACCGGTCATGGACAGTTCGCACCCGGCCTTGCAAGCGCTATCGCTATGGTTGCCGGCGACCAGCCTGCTTTTACCGTCGTTCCTTTTGAGGGCGACCAGGCTGCTTCCTACGGTGAGGATCTCCGCGCCGCTATTACCGCCATGCGCGAGGAGTGCGATGGCGTGCTCGTCTTTACCGACCTGCTTGGCGGCACCCCGTTTAACCAGTCGATGATGATTGCCCAGGATGTCGACAACGTCGAGGTTCTGACTGGCACCAACCTCCCCATGGTTATTGAGCTTCTGTTCCTCCGCGGCAATGCCACGCTCGCCGAGCTTGGCGAGCAGGCAGTGACCGTTGGCCAGACGGGCATCACCGCCCAGACGGTCGCATCCGTTGCCGGCTCCGACGAAGAGGATATCTTCGGCGACGAGGACGGCATCTAATGGCCGATTTCGGAGCCAACGTCCTGAGCTCCTCGGTCGCTCTTTTAGGCCTGCTTGTCATCATGGGCTTGATTTACACCATCTGGTCGCAAATCAACATGAAGAAGAAGCAGAAGTACTTCAAGGAGCTGCACACCGAGCTCAAGCCGGGTCAGGAGGTTCTTTTCGCCGGCGGTATCTACGGAACCGTCAAGGGCATCGAAGGCGAGAAGGTCCAGATCAAAGTCCGATCCGGAGCCGTCGTAGATGTTTCGCGTTACGCGATTCAGGAGATCAAGTAACTGTCGTCAGCAAATAGCGAAAGGAAGCTGATCAACATGGCAGAACCCAACATTCTTCTTACCCGCATCGATAACCGACTGATTCATGGTCAGGTTGCCACCCAGTGGAACTCCACTCTGGGCTCCAACCTCATCCTCGTCGCCAACGACGACGTGTCAACCAATACCATGCGCCAGAACCTCATGAAGATGGCCGCTCCCGCCGGCGTCGCTACGCGTTTCTTCTCCCTGCAGAAGACCATCGACGTCATCGGCAAGGCGAGCCCGCGCCAGAAGATCTTCATCGTGGCCGAAACACCGGAAGACGTGCTTACGCTCGTCAAGGGCGGTGTGCCTATAAAGAAGGTAAACATCGGCAACATGCACATGTCGGAAGGAAAGCGCCAAGTCGCCACCTCCGTCGCAGTTAACGACGAGGATGTCGCTGCGTTTAAAGAGCTGCAGGAATTGGGGGTGGAGCTGGAGATCAGGCGCGTTCCGAGCACGCCTGTTGAGGACACGAGCAAGCTCTTCTCGTAATCCTCGTGATCCACATTGTCAGGAGTGAAACCCTGACGTTCTGTACGTGATATCAAAAGTGCGTACATGCATTTTGAAAGGAGGAGCAAGATGGAATACTCGATCATCCAGGTCGCTCTGGTCTTCATCGTCACGTTCGTCGCGGCAATCGACCAGTTCAACTTCCTCGAGTCTCTCTATCAGCCCATCGTCACCGGCGCCGTCATCGGTCTTATCCTTGGCGACCTCAACACCGGTCTTCTCGTGGGTGGTACCTATCAGCTCATGACGATCGGCAACATGCCGATCGGAGGCGCTCAGCCGCCTAACGCCGTCATCGGCGGCATCATGGCAGCCATTCTCGCAATCGCCACGGGCCTCGAGCCCAACGCGGCAGTCGGCCTTGCCATTCCGTTCGCTCTGCTTGGTCAGCTCGGCGTTACCTTGGTCTTCACGCTCATGTCGCCGCTCATGTCCTCCGCGGACAACATGGCTCACAACGCTGACACCAAGGGTATCGAGCGTCTGAACTACTTCGCCATGGCTCTGCTCGGCCTGATCTTCGCTATCGTCGTCACCCTGTTCTTCATCGCTGGCGCTACCATCGGTCAGACCATCGCTTCCGCCATCCCGGCTTGGCTGCAGACCGGTCTCTCCGCTGCAGGCGGCATGATGCGCTTCGTCGGCTTCGCCGTCCTGCTCAAGGTTATGATGAACCGCGATATGTGGGGCTTCTTCCTCATGGGCTTTGGCCTCGCGATCATCACCGTTGCCAACGATTCTCTGGCAACTCCTGCCCTGCTCATCCTCGCTCTCATCGGCTTCGGCATCGCTTTCTGGGACTTCCAGCAGCAGACCGAGCTGAAGGGTGCAGCTGTTTCTGACGGAGGTGACTTCGAAGATGGCATCTAATGAGTATGTGATCCCGGAGCACTACGAGGATCTCACTCCTGCTCCGCAGCTCGACCAGAAGACCCTCAACAAGATGGCTTGGCGCTCCTGCTTCCTGCAGGCCTCGTTCAACTACGAGCGTATGCAGGCCGCTGGCTGGCTCTACTCCATCATCCCCGGTCTGGAGAAGATCCACACCAACAAGAACGACCTCGCGGCTTCCATGAGCCACAACCTGGAGTTCTTCAACACTCACCCGTTCCTCGTCACCTTTGTTATGGGCATCGTGCTTTCGCTCGAGCAGAACAAGGTTGACATCCCCACGATTCGCGCCGTCCGCGTCGCCGCAATGGGCCCGCTCGGTGGTATCGGTGACGCCCTGTTCTGGCTGACGCTCGTGCCTATCACGGCTGGCATCACCTCCAACATGGCCATCAACGGCAACGCCGCTGCGCCGATCATCTTCCTGGTGATCTTCAACGCCGTCCAGTTCGCACTGCGCTTCTGGCTCATGAACTGGTCCTACAAGCTTGGCACCAGCGCTATTGACGCTCTGACCGCCAACATGCAGGCCTTCACGCGCGCCGCTTCCATCATGGGCGTCTTCGTCGTCGGTTGCCTGGTCGTCACCATGGGTGGCACCCAGATCAACCTCCAGATTCCCAACGGCACCACCCGTGGCCTCTCCGCTACTACCGTGATCGTCTCCGAGAAGGAGGCCGAGAACTTCACCGGTATGGAGGGCATCGATACCGAGACCGCTGAGGCCGGTACCATCGCCATGACCGATAAGGACGGCAACGCCCTCACCGCTTCCGATGCCGACGGCAACGCTGTCGAGTGCGGCGTCACCGATCTGGGCAACGGCATGGAGTCCGTGACCTACGGCACCGTTACCGAGGATCCGGTCAACTTCTCTGTTGCCGACACCCTCAACACCATCGTCCCGAAGCTCGTCCCGCTTATGCTTACGCTGCTGCTTTACTACATGTTCGCTAAGCACAGCTGGACCCCGACCAAGGGCATTCTGCTGCTCTTCGTCCTGGGCATCCTGGGCGCTGGCCCGCTTGGTCTCTGGCCGAGCATCTGGTAAGGCTCTAGCTTGAGGGGTGTGTCCCTACGCGGCTCACACCCCGACCCCTTAAGCCATGTGTATGTTAAAAGCCGCGTGCTCGAAAGAGCGCGCGGCTTTTGTTTTCTTGATGATTCGGATGTGGCAGACAGATAATGTTAACCACCCAAGGTAGTAGCCGAGTTTGAGAAAATGGGAGGATAGGATGGCGATCGGGGCGCGTAAGCAACCGCTGTACGATCAGCTGGTCGATATTCTGACCGAAAAGATTGACCATGAATATCGCGCCGGTGACATGATTCCTTCCGAGCGCGAACTTTCGGAGCGCTATGGTCTCTCGCGCACCACGGTACGCCTGGCTCTGCAGGAACTGGAGCGTTTAGGACTGGTGGTTCGGCAGCACGGTCGCGGTACCTTTGTGACCGACCGTTCGGCAAAGGCAACCAATCTTATGCAGTCCTACAGCTTTACCGAACAGATGCGCGCGATGGGTCGCGACCCCGAGACCACGATTCTCGAGTTTTGCGAGATGGAGGCCGATAAGAATCTAGCCGAGCATATGGGATTGCATATCGGTGATCGCATTTTTAAGCTCAAGCGCCTTCGTTCTGCCGACAACATGCCCATGATGGTCGAACGCAGCTATCTGCCGGTTCGTCAATTTCTGTCCCTAAAGCGACCACTGCTGGAGAGTAAGCCGCTTTACGATGTGATTGAGCAGGACTTTCAGCAAAAGATTCGCGTGGCCGAAGAGGAGTTCTATGCGAGCATAGCCCGTCCCACCGATGCCCACCTTTTGGCAATTGTCGAGGGGTCGCCTGTGCTCGATTTGGTCAGGACTACGTATAACGAGTCAAACGAGGTTGTGGAGTATACGCTCTCGGTTGCTCGTGCCGATCAGTTTAAATACAAGGTTTACCACCAGCGTGGCAACTAGTGTTCGCATCGTTTCCATATGGTGATTCCTTGCATTTAACTGGTTACTACCAGATAACCAACCGAAGTGTATAATTGCACGTCAGAGGATTACTTCTAGAGAGAGGTATTAGAAATGTTCGAGAAGAGTGTCGAGGAGCTCACCGAGCTCGGCGCCCAGATCACCACGGCCGAGATTGCTCAGCAGCCCGAGCTTTGGCGTGATACGCTCAACATCTATCGTGAGAACAAGGAGGCCATCGAGGCCTTTCTGGCCGAGGCTCGCGCTATGGGCGAGGGCCGTCTGTCCGTTGTCTTCACCGGTGCCGGTACGTCTGACTACGTTGGCGATACCTGCGCCCCGTACCTGCGTCACGCTGGCAACACTGATCTCTACGACTTTAAGCCCATTGCCACGACCGACATCGTGAGCGCCCCGCGCGACTTCCTGCGTGCCGAGGATCCCACGCTCGTGGTTTCCTTTGCCCGCTCTGGCAACAGCCCCGAGAGCCTTGCCGCCGTTGCCGTTGCCAAGGAGCTTGTCCACAACGTCAAATTCCTCAACATCACCTGCGCTCCCGAGGGCAAGCTCGCCGTCGAGTCTGCCGATGATCCCAACGCGCTGACGCTGCTCATTCCGCGCGCCAACGACAAGGGCTTCGCCATGACCGGTTCTTATTCCTGCATGACCCTGCTCGCCACCCTTATTTTCGACACTGCCTCTGACGAGCAGAAGGCCGAGTGGGTCGAGACCATCGCCAAGATGGGCGAGGAGGTCATCTCCCGTGAGCCCGAGATCGCCGATTACCTCGCTGGAGACTTCAACCGCGTGACCTACTTGGGTTCTGGCTCCTTCGGTGGCCTTGCCCAGGAGAGCCAGCTCAAGATCCTCGAGCTCGCTCACGGCCTGGTCGCCACTTCTTACGACACTTCCATGGGCTATCGTCACGGACCCAAGTCCTTCGTCGACGACAAGACCCTCGTGTTCGTGTTCGTCAACAACGACGCCTACACCCGTCAGTACGACATCGACATCCTCAATGAGATCGGTGGCGACGATATTGCTCAGCACACCGTTGCCGTTCAGCAGGATGGCGCTACTGTCTACGAGGGTGAGTCCTTCACCTTTAAGGGCTACGAGGCACTTCCCGAGGGCTACCTTGCTCTGCCGTTCGTGATGTTTGCCCAGGCTATCAGCCTGCTTAACTCCGTGCGCGTGGGCAACACGCCCGACACGCCGAGCCCCACCGGCACGGTCAACCGCGTGGTCAAGGGCGTGACGATTCACCCCTTCACCGCTTAATCGCGTCCCCCTGTAAGGGCGCCCGTCCGCTCGTAACGGCGGGCGGGCGCTTTTTGTTTTACGTGAGCTGGGTATAAACATCACCACAGTCAACTGCTTTAGAAGTGAGGAGTACATATGAGCACGTACGCAATTAAGGCTGACAAGTTCTTCTTGCCGGCAGGCCCGCAACTGGGCGGCTATCTTATGGTCGAGGACGGCGTCTTTGGCGCTTGGCAGGCCGACGAGCCCTCCTGCGAGATCAAGGACTACACGGGATCGTGGATCGCGCCGGGCATGGTCGACACCCACATCCATGGCTTCTATAACCATTCGACTACCGATAACGATCCCGAGGGCATCGATATCAGCTCGACCGAGCTCGCCCGTCGCGGTACCACCAGCTGGCTGCCCACGACGTTCACCGATGGCGTCGAGCAGATCAAGGACGCCTGCGCCGCCATCGCTCAGGCGGACGAGGGCCGTGGCCCCGACTTCTGCGGTGCTCGCATTCAGGGCATCTACCTGGAGGGTCCTTTCTTTACCATGAAGCACGTGGGCGCGCAGAACCCCGCTTATCTTATCGATCCCTCCGAGGAGGTCTTCGATCAGTGGCAGGAGGCTGCGGGTGGTCGCATCGTTAAGAGCGCCATGGCGGCCGAGCACGACGGTGCCGCTGCTTATGCGGCTGCTCTGAACGCCAAGGGTGTGGTGACCAGCATCGGTCACTCCGACGCCACCTACGATGAGTGCATCGCCGCCATCAACGCCGGTGCCAGCTGCTTTACGCATACCTATAACGGCCAGCGCGGACTGCATCACCGTGAGCCCGGTGTTGTGGGTGCTGCCATGTCCACGCCCGAGACCTACGCCGAGATCATCTGTGACGGCAAGCACGTAAACCCTGGCGCTATCAAGGCGCTGCTGCAGGCAAAGGGCTGGCAGCATACGGTGCTCATCACCGACTGCCTGGGTTGCGGCGGCATGCCCGAGGGCAGCTACACCAGTGGCGGCATGGACGTCATCATGAAGGACAACCTGTGCTGGCTCGCCGACGGCAAGAGCATTGCCGGCTCGGTGCTCACGCTTGCCCAGGGCGTCAAGAACATCGTCGACTGGGGCATCGCCAGTGCCGATATCGCCATTCGCATGGCAACCGAGGTACCGGCACGCTCCGTGCACATCGAGGATAAGTGCGGCAGCATCATGCCGGGTCGCGACGCCGACTTTGTCGTGTTCGACCATGAGCTCACCCTCGTCGAGACGTATGTTGGCGGTCAGAGCGTCGGTAACGCCTTTACCGAGTAACGATAGAAAAAGACGGCGGGTCCGAATCTGCTCGGACCCGCCGCATGGGTTAAACGCTCAAAAGTACCTTCACAGTTACAGCTTGTTAGCGATCTTCTTTACCGTGCGCTTAACGCCGGCCACCAGGCCTCCTGCAGGATGCTCCTTCTCGTATGCTAGGCGCTTCTCGCGCTTGGCGTACTCTTCGACGATGATGTCGCCATACTCGTCTTCGATCTTGTCGAAGAAGTCGACGGCGCCCTTAATTTCCTCAGCGGTCGGGTGTCCCTTTTGGACACCGCCGGTGAGTTTGAACGGCCCCCACGTGTCAAAGCCGGGGCAGCCGTAGACACCCATAAAGATGGCCTGCCTCATGCGGCAGATGCCGTCGATATCCTTGCCATACCACTTGTTTTTGCCGCCGTAGGTCATAAGGCCAAACACCTTGTCCTGCGGCTGCAGCACGTTGGTGAGCACGCGTGCCATGTCCTTGTCGATCTCGGAGTAATAGATGCCCGTGGCGACACCGATCAGATGATATTCGTGCAGATTGGGATACTCGTTTTTGCCGAGCGCCTTGACATCGAGGGTATCGATCTCGGGGTGTGCCTCGACGATGGCGTCCACGAGCTTTTTCGTATTGCCGTGATGGCGCGAGGCGTAGAGGATGATGGTTCGCATAAGAAGGCCTTCCAGCTGTAATTGCATCAATGTCTGTATGGTACCCCGTTGCATGGCTGGGATACCGGACACATCGTTGAGCGTGCGGGTTTGTCCTTTGGTCAGGGCCGAGACGGATACTTGCGAGCAAAAGCAGTTGTTCGAAAGGATGGGCAATGGAATACGCTCTCTCCAACGATTCGATTTCTGTTAAGGTGTCCACGGCTGGTGGTTCGTTTACCTCGATTGAGGCTGGAGGTCGCGAGTATCTGTGGCAGGGCGATCCCGCCGTGTGGTCTGGCCAGGCACCGATTTGCTTCCCGATTTGCGGAGGCCTGCGCGATGGCAGCGCCATGACGTTTGCCGGGCATCATGTGAAGCTCGCCCGCCACGGCTTTGCGCGCAAGCAGGAGTGGAAGCTGCTGAGCCAAAGCGCAAACGAGCTGGCTATGTGCCTGGCTTCGGAGGATAACGCCGCGCTGCTGAGAGATTATCCCTACCCGTTTAAGCTTGTCGCTCGTTATACGCTCGAGGACGCTGCCGTGCGCGTTTCCTATGAGGTGACCAACGAGGGCACCGAGGACATGCCGTTCTTTATCGGTGGACACCCCGGCTTTAGGTGCCCGCTCGACGAGGGCGAGGCCTATACGGACTACGAGTTGCGCTTCGAGAAAGACGAGGCTGCGGAGCTTTGCACCGCCGTACCCTCGACTGGCTTGATTGACGTTACCAACCGCTCCAAGAACCCCATGGTGGGAAAGACGCTGCCCCTGTCGCATGAGCTCTTCGATTTTGCGGAGACCATCTTTGACGTGCTCGAGAGTCGTCAGGTCACGCTTTCCAAGAAGGGCGAGGACAAGGGCGTTCGCTTGAGTTTTGAGGGTTTCCCGTACCTCATCGTGTGGAGTAAGCCCGAGGGCGATTTTGTGGCAGTTGAGCCCTGGGGCGGCCTCTCGACCTGCTCCGATGAGGACGACGTACTTGAGCATAAGCGCGGCTGCCTTGTCGCCAAGCCCAAGGAGACCGTCGTTCGCTCGTTCACGATTGAGATTCTGTAATTCCGTTTTGTCGACTCGTATCGCGAGGCCCAAGGAGCCCGCGAGATAAGGAGCTAAAATGATCCTCACCGTTACGATGAACCCGTCTGTCGATACGCGCTATCAGCTCGATGAACTCATTATCGACGACGTCAACCGTGTGACGCCCGAAAAGACCGCCGGCGGCAAGGGTCTCAACGTGGCCCGTGTGCTGGGCCAGCTGGGCGACGACGTTGTGGCAACCGGTCTGCTCGGTGGCCATATGGGCGCCTATATGGTAGAGCTCATGGATGCCAACGGTATTAACAACGACTTTGTGCCCATCAAGGGAGAGACTCGCATTTGCCTCAACATCCTCCACGCCGGCAACCAGACCGAGCTGCTCGAGAGCGGCCCGACGATTGCCCCCGAGGAGCTGGATGCCTTTACCGCCAAGTTTACCGAGCTTGCGAGCAAGGCCGACGTCGTCACTATTTCGGGTTCGCTGCCCCGCGGCGTCGAGGCGGACTACTATGCCAAGATTACGGGCATTGCCGAGAACGCCGGCGCCAAGGTGCTGCTCGATACCTCGGGCGCTTCGCTTGAGGCTGCCCTCAAGTCCGAGGTCAAGCCCGAGCTGGTCAAGCCTAACCTAACCGAGATCAACGGCTTGTTGGGCACGAGCTTTACCACCGACGATGTGGACGAGCTCCGTGCTGCGCTCGCCTCTGACGCCCGCTTCTCCGATATCCCCTGGGTCGTCGTGTCCATGGGCGCTGCCGGCTCCGTGGGCTTCCACAACGGCCGTGCGTTCCGTGCCAAGACCCCCGATATTTCTGCCGTTAACGCTACGGGTTCCGGCGACTCCACTATCGCCGGTTTCGCGCATGCCATCGCTGCCGGCGCGGACGACGAGACGGTGCTGCGTACCGCCAACACCTGCGGCAAGCTCAATGCCATGGATCCCATGACCGGTCATCTGGTCATGGATCGTTGGGACGAGGTCTACAACGGCGTTGTCGTGACCGAGCTGTAAGAGCTTGGGCGTCGGCTCTGGCATCGGTTGTTTGCTTGTGGTTAGAGCCAACGACAAGTGCGGTAGCATTATGCCGGGGCGCGACGCCGATACTGTCGTGTTCAATCCCGACCTTACCCTGGTCGAGACGTATGTGGGTGGCAACAGCTTTGGCAACGCGTTTGCCGAGTAACCGCCAAAGAAACGATCCGAGAGGGGATTTAGATGATTTACGGTGCATTGGGCGATATCGAGGAGTACCGCGGAATGCTCAAGGGCCTCGACGTGCTGATCGACTGGCTCGAGGAGAACGACCCGGCGGAGCTCGAGGTCGGCAGCCATCCGATTTTGGGCGACAAGGTCTTTGCGAACGTCATGGCTCCCACGACGCGTCCCGAGGCCGAGGCTCACTATGAGACGCATCAGCGCTATCACGACCTGCAGATCGACGTCGAGGGTCGCGAGGCCTTTAAGGTCGCCACGGGCAGCCTGACGCTGGTCCAGGAGTTTGACGAGAAGGACGACTACGATCTGGTCGATTCCGACGCCTCGATCGCCGGCGATCTTGCCGACGACAAGTTTGCGCTGTTTGTTGCCGGCGAGCCTCACATGCCCACGCTCGAGTTCCCGGGCGATGGCGCGCAGCCGGTCAAGAAGATCTGCTTTAAGCTGCTTGCAGACGCTTACTGGGAGGAGTAGCGAACTGCCCGACTGAGCTGTTCGTCTGATGGCGTGATTCCATTGAGGAGCGCGCTTGGGCCCCGCTGATTGCGGTTCCTTTGGGGATTGCGGTTGGCGGGGCTTTTTGTTATTTGAGCAGGGTTCATTGGAGCGGTCAAATTAGGCTGAACGACGCAGTTATTGAGACGCAATTGACGCTAAATGGATTGAAGAATAATTAAAATAGCTGTGGATACGAGAAATAGCTAATGGATGGGAGCTCTTTATGGGACTCAGCACAACCGCTTTAATTCCTAGGCGCGCTTTCTTGGCGTTGGGGCTCACAGCTGCTTCCGCTTGCCTCACCGCATGCTCCGGGAAGGGGAGCTATGATGATGGCTACGCTGCGGGCTATGCTGCTGCTCAGGCAGACGCTGCCGGAAAAGAGAAGGATGGCAGCGGCGGGGACGGCGATATCCCCGTATCGGGTATTGAGTACACCATCACGGGGGCGCAGCGCGGAGTAGAAAGCTATAGTGACGGTAAGCCACTGTTGATTTTGAATGTGACTGCAAAAAATGTGTCGGAAGACCTTCAGACTGTTATGTTTTCCGGTAATGAGATATTGGCTTTTCAGGACGGAAAGGGGCTTAATCCGAGTATGTTGGTGGAAGGCCTTGATCTTCCTGAGTCGCGTCAGATACAACCTGGCACAGTTCTTGAGGGTTGGCTTGGTTACGAGCTGATCGACGAAACAACGCCAGTTGAATGTGAGGCTGGCGGCCAAATTGCTTCTTCCGATAATAATGAAGCCATCTATGGGCTGACTAATCCGCAGATTATCGATCTGAGTACTCTTTAATCATTACTCGTACGTTTAAAAAGCTGTCCAGACCTTTGATTTGGGTTAAGGGACCCCCCCTAATCAAAGAGCCCAAATTTAGGACGGGAGCAGGTACGGTTTAGTCGTTGATCTAAGATTGAGCTGTTACGACGTTGTGGGAACTCAATCGGCAAGAAGCCGTTAATATGCCGGCAGACGATCGATTGGAAGGCTGTATGGACGTCAGGCTGCTTGGAAAGAAAAACGAGGGCGAGGGTCTTGAGGTCGCCGTTCCCGTTGATTCGGCTTTTGCAGAGCTAAAAGACAAGAGCGATGAGCAGCTGGCAGAGGCCCAGAGATTTTTGATTGACTTTATGAAGAAAGTTGCGCGGTTAAAGGGAGTGAGAATTGATCGGCCCCATTTCCTCCGCTCGGAGCTGAGGAGGAAGGGTATCCATAAAGATGTCGTCGAGTTTGCCGTGGAAACGACTCCCGTCACTGCCGGAATCGACGTGGGCCTGATCGATAGAATTGCTAGAGAAGTAATTGATTTTGAGACAAAGAAGTCAACTGCCCTTTCCTTTGCAGCAGGTCTTCCCGGAGGTGTTGCGATGGCGGGCACCATTCCTGCTGATATTACGCAATACTACGTGCACGCATTCAGGATTATGCAGAAACTGGCATACCTGTATGGCTGGCAGACCTTTTTTGAAGAATGTGACGACGTTGATGACGAGACTCTCTACGAAATGGCAGTGTTGCTCGGTGTGATGATGGGTGTAGGCAGCGCGAATTCGATGCTAACCGTAATCGCCAAAACGCCCAAGAGGCGGTCGCGAAAAAGGTCGCTCGCCAGTCTCTAACCAAGACCAGTTGGTATCCGATCCTCAAGAAGCTCTTGAGCTTCATGGGTATCAAGATAACAAAGCAGACGGTGGGGGATGCCGCTGGCAAGGTTGTTGTGGGTGTCGGTGGCGTAATCTCTGGTGTTATCACCTATACGGGTCTTTCAAAGGGATCGGCACGCTTGCGTAGGCAGCTTAAGTGCTTGCCGCAGGCAAGCGAGCGGATTCCTGGCACTGGGTACTATGAAAAAGATGAGACCGCGGTTGCCAAGAGGAGGGTTGGCGTAGCGGAACCCCTCTTTATCGAAAAGTTCGGATTTACTCCCATGTTCTACGGCTCTATTGTTGAATATGCTGACCGGCTGGAGGAGTCACTGGCGACTGGAGAAGCGAAGCTGGATGCATATAATCCGGACGTTCTTCTCTGATACTCAGCGGAATTTGGCTATGTGCAACAGGATTGTTGTTCGATCTAATGTGAACGTTGGATGATGCTAGCTATTTATGGAAAACGGTTAAAAAAGATTTTCACCCCTTTTTCACTCCTCGGAGAAGGAGGAAAGAGACACGAAAACAAAAAAGCTCAGAAGCAACTATGCTTCTGAGCTGCACTAATGCAATGGAGCCAGCGACCGGGCTCGAACCGGTGACCCCCGCTTTACGAGAGCGGTGCTCTACCAACTGAGCTACGCTGGCGACCATGTGATGACGCAGCTGAGGCGTCAACGGCTGTCTATGATACGGGACATCGCAAATCCGCGCAAGTGCTCTGACAGCTTTTCTCACGTTAAATGCACTAATCATTCAAGCCGGGATGTGCCTGGTTGCCTACAACTAGGTAGAAAAACGCCCGTCGGCGGTGTGCCGGCGGGCGCTGCTGTGCGATATGTTGCGTTATGAGCTTAGTGCCTCATAAAGTGGTATTCGATCACATTGCTGTAGGGGTGACCCGGGCCCACAATGCCCTGGGGGAACAGCGGGCGGTGCGGCGTGTCGGGGTACATCTCGGCCTCGAGGGCAAAGCCGGCGCCCCAGCCGTAGTTGGCGTCGTCCTTGGCGTGCTCGTCGCCTAGCCAGTTGCCGGTGTAGAGCTGCACGCCCGGGGCGGTGGTGTAGTAGTCCAGCTCACGGCCGGTCCACATCTCCTCGACGTGCAGGGCGCGGCGCAGATTACGGCCGTACTGATAGCCGCCAATGCACAGGCAGTGATCGTAGCCGCGTGCCTGCTTAATCTGCGGATGGTCGGCCTCCATGCCAGGCGCGACGGGGCGTAACTCGCGAAAATCAAACGGTGTTCCCTCGACCGGAGCAATCTCGCCAGTAGGAATGTTCTGGTCGTCGATGGGCAGGTAGTGGGCAGCGTTAGCAACAAAGAAGTGCTCGCAGTCCATGCCGGCGTTATGGCCGGCAAGGTTAAAGTACGTGTGGTTGGTCATGGACACGTACGTGGCGCGGTCGCTCTCGCAGCCATATTCGATACGGAAGCGGCCGGTGTGCGTCACGGTAAACACGGCCGTAAAGGTGCGGTTGCCGGGCAGGCCCAACTCGCCATCCTCAAGTGAGGTGGTCATGCGCACGGCGTTGTGGGCC
The DNA here is from genome assembly GCF_052118905.1 of Collinsella sp. LCP21S3_A3. Taxonomy (NCBI): domain Bacteria; kingdom Bacillati; phylum Actinomycetota; class Coriobacteriia; order Coriobacteriales; family Coriobacteriaceae; genus Collinsella; species Collinsella sp. LCP21S3_A3. Next base: position 79,598 of record NZ_JBQKGH010000001.1, read on the forward strand.
TCGTCGAGCTCAACATCCCACACGCGCTTGTGCAGGCCGTGCTCAAGATCGCTGTGCAGGTTGTTGGCGCCCTCGTTGGCGGGCATATGCCAGTCCGTACCGTCGATGGTGATCGTTGCACCCGCAGTGCGGTTTGCCACGGGGCCAATGGTCGCGCCAAAGCAGGCGGGGTTGTCAAAGTAACCCTCGAGCTTATCGAAGCCCAGCACCACATCGTGCACGTTGCCGGGAATGTCGGGCACATCGATACCCAGCACGGTGGCGCCATAGTCCATAATGCGAACGCAGATCTCGGGCCCGTTGAGGGTGTAACGATGAACGGGGGTACCGCACGGCGCGGTGCCGAAAAGCTCAGAAGTGATCATTTGGTTCCTAACATCGAGATATTTCCGACAAACTGTAGCGCGAACAGGTGAGATTATCACTACATCCCACTAAAGCAGGGGGTATTTTTCTCAAAAAAGTGATGATTGGAGCTGTGCGGGCGTTCATTTTTGACGCGCACGAGTCTGATACAATTTGTTCGTTACTGTTTGAATGATATGCGCGCAAAGAACGGCGAGGATTCATCGTGATTAAAGCGGAGCGACAGGATAAGGTTCGTCAGCTGCTCGAGGAGCAGGGCACGGTCTCGGTCAAGGAGATCTCGGACGTGCTGGGCGTCTCGGATATGACGATCCGCCGTGATCTTGAGGAGCTTGCGAGCCTGGGCGAGATCGAGCGCGTGCACGGCGGCGCCCGCAGTGCGCAGGGTCGTCCCCACGCTATGTTGCGCCACGAGTACTCGCACAGCGAAAAGCGCACCAAGCATGCCGAGGAAAAGCTGCAGATTGCGCGCCGCGCCGTGGAGCTTATCGAGGAAGGTTCGACCATCTTTTTGGGTACGGGCACCACGGTTGAGCAGATGGCATCGATGCTGCCGGCGTGCCGCCTGCGCATTGTGACCAACTCGCTTTCGGTGTTTAACCTGCTCGAGGCGCGCGAAGACTGCGACCTGTGCCTCGTGGGCGGCATGTATCGTCGCCGCACCGCCGCTTTTGTGGGACCAACGGCCGAGGATACCTTGCGCGCACTGGGGATCGATGCAGCCTTTATCGGCGCAAACGGCATTTTGGACGGCGACGTGTCTACGTCTAACATGGAAGAGGGCCGCATCCAGCAGCTCGCCTTTAGCAAGGCAGACTCGCGCTATCTGATCGCCGACTCCAGCAAGATCGGCAAGCGCGACTTCTACACCTTCTGCCGTCTGGACAGCCTGGATGCCGTGGTGTGCGAGCCGGGTATCTCGGTCGAGGATCGCGCCGCCATCGAGGAGCATACGCAGGTCATTTGCTAGCTAGCGCTGCAGGATTGCTAGCAAGCACTGTGTGAGGACTTTTGCCCCCCTGTCATTGTGGGGAATCGGCGCGTCAGCGCTACGCGATATGACGCGCAAATGGGGACTTCGCCATCAAATTGTCTCAACCTGTAACAGGTAGGGGTGAAGTCACCAACCAGATGTTACAGATTGAGATTTTTGGCCCGGCCTATCCCGTTTGTCTCAATCTGTAACAGCTAGGACCTAAAAACTCGACTAGGTGTTACAGATCGAGATTTTGTCTATCCAGCCATCACCTTTGTCTTGATCTGTAACAGTTAGACGGTTAAAAGCGAGTTAGATGTTACAGATTGAGATATTTCTGCTCGGGCGTTCTGTTTGTCTTGATCTGTAACAGCTAGGGCCGAAATATTCGGCTAGATGTTACAAATCGAGATAAACGACCTGCTCGGGCCGAGCCAAAACAAAAGAGGCCGCATACGAACCCGTGGAGGGATTCGTATGCGGCCGACAGGGGGTATGCGGCAAAAGTTAGGCCATGAGCAGGCCGGTCTCCGCGACGTTCTTGTACCAGTACGCGCTCGCCTTGGGATAGCGCTTCTGGGTCTCAAAGTCGATGTAGAACAGGCCGTAGCGCTTGTTGTAGCCGTTGGTCCAGGAGAACTGGTCCTGCAGCGACCACACAAAGTAGCCGTCGACGTTCACGCCGCCGTCGATCGCCTTGAGGATCCACGCGAGATGCTGGCGCATGTAGTCGATACGAGGGGCGTCGTCGATAAAGCCATCCTCGAAGTCGTCCTTATAGCCCATGCCGTTCTCGGTGATGTAGATCTTCTTGTAGTTGGGGTAATCGTTCTTAATGCGCAGCAGCAGGTCGTACAGGCCCTCGGGATAGATAATCCAGTCCCAATCGGTGGTGGGTACGCCTTCGCGCACGCACGACTCGCCCACGCCCTTGAGGAACCAGCGCGAGGAGCCCTTGTCGCCGGTGCCATTGTGGTTGATGTCGTTTTCGCCCTCGGCAGCACGCAGGAACTGGCACTTGTAGGTGTTGACGCCCAGGCAATCGTTGTAGGGGAGCGCGGCGGTCAGCGCGGCGATGTCCTCGTCGCGGACGTCGAGCTCGCCGCCGGCGATATGGGCCAGCTTGGTTGCGGCTTCCATGGTGTCGGCTGCATAGTGGCCGCGGAAGGTGGCGTCGAGTACCCAGCGGTTGTTGATGACGTCGGCCATGCGAGCTGCCTCGCAGTCGGCGGCGTTGTTGGGGTCGAGGGGATACTTGGGCTCTAGGTTCTGGACAATGCCGATCTCGCCCTCAAAGCCGCCCTCATGGAAGGCGACGACAGCCTTGGCGTGGGCCACCATCATGTTGTGCATAAGCTGGAAGGCCTTGTCTAGGCGATACTTCTCGCCGTGCGGCCAGTTGCCGACGATAAAGCTGCCCTCGGCGGTCGCGGGAATCTCGTTAAAGGTAAACCAGTGCTTGACCTCGGTGAACTCGGCAAAGCAGAACTTGGCGTACTCGACAAAGGCGTCGATCGTCGTGCGCGTCAGGAAGCCTTCGCCGCCGTTCTGGTAAAAGGCCTCGGGCGTATCAAAGTGATCGAGCGTGACATAGGGGATAACGCCGGCTTTATTGCAGGTGGCAAAGAGCTCGTGGTAGAAGGCGACACCCTCGGGGTTGATCTCGCCAGTGCCGTTGGGGAAGATGCGGCTCCAAGCGATGGAGACGCGGATACCGTTGATGCCGAAGCGCTGGCACAGGTCGATATCGACCGGATATTTGTTGTAGAAGTCGCTTGCAGGATCGGGGGAGAAGCGACCCTGGGCAGCTAGGAAATCGTCCCAGGGCACTTTGCCCTTGCCGTGCGTGCGGGTCTCGCCCTCAACCTGGTAAGCGGCGGTGGCGCCGCCAAACACAAAGCCGTCGGGGAACTGCATGGGGTTGGTCATGAGGCATCCTTTCTGCGGGATACGAATAGGGAGAGGTGCCCGAACTGGGGATCCGGGCACCAACAGAGGGAGGAACTAGTCGAGGTTCTCGCGGAGCCACTTGATGGCGCCAGCGGGGTCGCGAGTAAGGTCGATATATTCCTTACCGCGCGGGGCGAGAAGCTTAATGCCCAGGCGATCGGTGTCGGCCTTCATGTCGTTGTAGTAGCTACGAACCTGCGGGGCAAGCACGATAACGTCGTACTGATCCATGATGGCAGTGTGCTGACCATAGGCGCCCGCGGAGGAAGCGATGTTCTCTCCGGTCTGCGCGGCACCTTCCTTGATGGCGTTGGCAAGCATGGCAGAGGTGCCAGCGCCGGCGCACAGGACGAGGACCTTCAGGCCATCGACATCCTTCTTAGCGGATGCGTCGGAGGCGGGCTCGGGCTGATCGGCGACAGGCTTGCTGTCGGCGGCAGCGGCGGTCGGCTCGACGGAAGCGGTGGTCTGCTCGACAGCGGGCGCAGAGGTGCTGGCGGCGATGGTGGCAGCGCCATCGGACTCGAGACCCAGCTCGGCGGCGCGTTCGGCCTCCTGGTCGCAGAGCAGCTTATCGTATGCCTTCAAGAACGGCAGGTAGATGATGGCGTCCAGCAAGATGATGATCGCGACAAATACCAGGGCGATAAGCTGGAAGTTCGTGGTGATGAAGATGCCGATGGGGGCGGGGGTAGCCCAAGGCACCACGAAGGAGAAGCCGTTCATGCCCACGTTATCGATAAAGAACTTGGCAACACTCACGTTGACGCAGCCGGCGGCAACAAAGGGGATGAGCATGTAGGGGTTAAGGATCATCGGCGCGCCAAAGAGCAGCGGTTCGTTGACGGCGAAGGCAACAGGAACAATCGAAGCCTTACCGACGGCTTTGAGCTGCTTGGACTTCATGAAGAGAATCAGCAGAAGCGGCACGATGAACGTGGCGCCGGTGCCGCCGAACTCACCCACGAGCGACATGTTGAAGGTGAGGGAATGGGCGGGGTGACCACCGGCCAGCAGAACCTGCAGGTTCTCGGCCTGGTTGGCAAGACGGATGGGGTCGATGCCCGGCTGGACAATCGAAGGACCATGGACACCGATGAACCAGAAGAACGCGGTGGCTGCCTGGATAAGGATAAGGCCAGGATAGGTTTCTGCAGCGGTAAAGAGCGGGGAGAGCAGTTTGATAAGCAGCTCGGAGAACGGAACGCCCATGAGGTTGCGCACGACGACATCGATGATGCCGCAGATGATGACGGCGCCGCCAAAGGGGATGATGTCGCGGAAGTTCTGAGCGATGGCGCCCGGGACTTCCTTGGGCAGCTTAATGGTCAAATCGCGCGAGACGCAGAATTTATAGACCCACACGGTAATGAACGCGGCGATATAGGCCGAGAACAGACCGCGCGTGCCCATGCTGGTGCAATCGAAGACCGAAAGCTCGGAGCCGTCGAGCTTGGTGGTGAACTGCGTAACGGCGAGCAAAAGCATGCTGCACTGGGCGGCAACCATGGTGGAACCGTCGTTGAGCACCTTGCCGGCGGGCATGCGACGGTTCATGGAAGCCGTAAAGTTCTTGGCGGTGGTGCCGGCGACCATGATGCCCATGACGCCCATGGTGAAGTTGTACAGCTTATTGCACCAGTCGATGAGCGGCTGGGGCAGCGTGATGCCAACTACGCCGGGAAGGGTGGCAATCAACAGGAAGATCGAAGAGGTGAGGACAATGGGCATGCACCCAAGGAATCCGTCCTTGATGGCCTGGAGGTAGATGTTTCTCGAGATCTTCTCAAAGAACGGCTGATGCTTTTCGAGCATCTTTACGATGGCGTCCATAAAGCTCCTTTGTTACTTGATGCGCGATGCATGTGGATGGAACTGGTCGTCGATGGATGGTCAGGACTGCCCGGAAACCTTCCTGCTTAAGGAAGGCATTGTGAAATGACAACGTTGTCATTTCGTTAATGACAACGTAAGACATTTTTGGAAGAGCAACAAGGATTTACGGGTGAACGGTCGATATTGTCCGATAAACGGCTGATTTATCAGTCAGGCAGGTAGTGTATGCTAGAACGCAAAAAACAAGCGATAGAGAACCGAGTGGAGAAGCAGTGGCAACGATGGACAAGAAAAACGTCTCGATGAACGATGTGGCGATTGCCGCGGGTGTTTCTCTCAAGACGGTGTCGCGCGTGATCAACGATCCCGATAGCGTGCGCGAGTCGACGCGCGATAGGGTCCATGCTGCCATGGAGGCGCTTGGGTTCCGGGCGAACTTTGCCGCGCGTTCACTCAAGTTGGGCCGTTACGGGTGCATCGGCGTCGTGCTGTTCCACTTGTCGGGCGGCGCCGTGGACATGATTGACGGTATCGCCGATGCCGCCGAAGAGCGAGGCTTTGCTCTCACGATGATCAAAAAGCGGGCGGGGGAGAAGATGACCCTTGCCGAAGCGGCGCGTAGGATGTCGCAGCTTCCCGTCGACGGCATGATCTTCAACCTGCGTCAAATGGTCGATGACTTTGATACCTTTGAGGCGCCGAAAGACCTCAAGACGGTGATTATCACGCCGATGGAACATCCTACCTGCTCTACCGTTAGTGACGATCAAGAGGGTGGTGCGCGCATGGCGTGCGAATACTTCTTGAATCACGGGCATAAAAACGTGTACTTCGTCTCTGGTAAGAAAGAGTCGCTGTCGAGCCAGTGCCGTATGAAAGGTTGGCGTGCGGCACTCGAGGCGCGTGGCATTGAGCCGCCCGAGCCTCTGCAAGGCGATTGGAATGCGGATAGTGGCTATGCCGCGGGCCTTGTGCTTGCCGATAAGCCCGATTGCACGGCGGTCCTCGCTGCTAACGACTGCATGGCAAACGGCGTGATGATGGCCCTGCGTGACAAAGGGCTCAGTGTGCCCGACGACGTGTCCGTGATCGGCTTCGACGATGAGCTCTACAAGACGATCCCCAACTCGATTCTGACGTCGGTGAAGTTTCGCCACCGCGAGCTGGGCATCCGTGCGCTTAACGAGGTCGTCGCAGGTCTGGAAGCCCCGAGCTCCAGAAGCCGTACGCTCGTCTCGGGCGTGTTGGTCGAGCGTTCCAGCGTGAAGGACCTGCGGGCGTAGACGTGCTTGGCTCGTTCATCTCAATCTGTAACAGTTAGGACCGAAATACTTGGCTAGATGTTACAGATCGAGATTGAGAGGATTGTCCTGTGCGTTTATCTCAATCTGTAACAACCAGACGTCCAAAACCGGTTTTAGTGTTACAGATTTAGACAATTCGGCCCCGTCTTCCCGGTTTGTCTTGATTTGTAACAGCTAGGGACCAAAAACTCGGCTAGATGTTACAGATCGAGACAAACGGCCCCCCCAGCCGAACAAAAACAAAAGGCCGGGGGCGGCGCGCCGTGTGACGTGCCACCCCCGGCTGAGAAATGGGGACAGGTTATGTGAGCGGGGCAATTCCGCTGGTCGCCAGCTGCTAGTCCAGACGACGGGTCTGCGCCACGTGCTTGTACCAGTAGGCGCTTGCCTTGGGCGTGCGCTTCTGGGTTTCAAAGTCAACGTAGAAGAAGCCATAGCGCTTGTTGTAACCATTGGTCCAGGAGAACTGATCCTGCAGACTCCACAGGAAGTAGCCGCCCACGTTGACGCCCACCTCCATGGCCTTGAGCAGCCAGCGCAAGTGCTGCTCGATGTAGTCGATGCGCGGCTGGTCGTCCACAAAACCGTCCTTGTAGGGGTCCTTGTAGCCCATGCCGTTTTCTGTAATGAAGATCTGCTTGTAGTTGGGGTAGCGCTGCTTAATGTAGACGAGCAGATCGAACAGGCCCTCGGGATAGATGATCCAGTCCCAGTCGGTGGTGGGGATGCCAGGCTTGTTCACGTGCTCGCCAATACCCTTAACGCGCCAGCGGCCGGTGCCCTTCTCGCCCGTACCGTTGTGGTGCAGGTCGTTCTCGCCGTCGTAAGCCTTCAAGAAGCGGCACTGGTAGTTGTTGACGCCCAGGTAGTCGTTGTAGAGCGCGGCCTCGCGCATAATCTCGAGGTCCTCGTCCAGGATCTCGATGGTGCCGCCCGAGACGGCAGCCAGACGGTTGGCGCACTCGAGGGTGTCGGGCGCGTAGTCGCCGCGGAAGGTGGCGTCGAGCAAGAACTGGTTCTGCAACACGTGCTCGTTGTTGGCGGCTTTGATGTCGGCGGGGTCGTTCTCGTTGAGCGGATACTTAAACTCCAACGACTGAATGACGCCGATTTTGCCCTTAAAACCGCCGTTGTGGAAGGCCAGTACGGCCTTGGCGTGGGCGAGCATCATGTTGTGCTCGCACTGGAAAGCCTCGGCCAGATGCGCCTTGACGCCGCCGGGGAAGGTGCCCTCGATGTAGGTGTTGGAGGCATCGGCCCAGATCTCGTTAAAGGTGAACCAGTAGGTCACCTGGTCGGCGTACTCCTTAAAGCAGAAGGTGGCAAAGTCCACAAAGGCATCGATGGTCTCGCGGTTGAGGAAGTCGCCCTTCTCAAAGAGGGCAAGCGGCGTGTCGAAGTGATGCAGCGTGACAAACGGCTCAACGTGGTGCTTGTGGCACTCGGCGAAGAGATCGTGGTAGAACTGCACGCCCTCGGGGTTGATCTCGCCGGTGCCGTTGGGGAAGATGCGGCTCCAGGCAATGGAGAGGCGAATGCCGTTGATGCCGAACTCCTCGCACAGCTCCAGATCGACGGGGTACTGGTTGTAGAAGTCCGAAGCGGGATCGGGGGAAAAGCGCCCCTGGGCCTCCAGGAAGTCGTCCCAGGCAACCTTGCCTTTACCGTGGGTGCGGGTCTCGCCCTCTACCTGGTAGGCAGCAGTGGCGCCGCCAAAGACAAAGTCCTCGGGAAACTGCGCAGGCGGGTTGGTGACGCTAGCAGGGTTAACGGACATGATGATCCAATCGTCTAAATCGAAGGGCCAGCCGGTCTTGGATGGTCGGCTGGCCCTGTGCGTTACTTACTTCGAGAGTTGCTCGCTTACGAAGGCGAGAGACTTATCGCCGTTCTGGGAAAGCTCAATGTACTGCTTACCGCGGCAGGCGACGCACTTGTTGCCCACGCGCTCGCAGTCCTTCTGCAGGTCGGCCAGGTAGCTTGCGGCTTGCGGGGCCAGGACGACCAGATCGAAGTCGGGGAGCATGTCCACGTGGTTGCCATAGGCCTCGGCAGCGGTTTCAAGATTGATGCCGCGCTCCTTGGCGGCCTTGGCCAGCGCGTTGGCGAGCAGGCCCGAGGTACCGCCACCCTGGCAGAGCACGAGCACGCGTTTGCCGTTGAGGTCGCTGGTGGCCGTTGCCTCGGCAGCGGGTGCTGCGGAAGCGGCGGGAGCGCCGGCTTCCACGGCCTCGGCAGCAGCGCCGGCGGCAACGCTCTTGGCATCGGCCTTGCCCTGGAAGGCATCGTTGAGCTTGGCGGCCTTCTCGGCGTTCTTGGCGGCGAGCTCCTCCTGGGAAATCTCGGCCTCCTCGGCGCACTTCTGGGCGTCATAGGCACGGAAGAACGGATAGTACAGAACGAAGTCGACGACCAGGATAAGGGCGAGCATCACAAAGGCGAGCGGCTGGAAGCCCAGGCCCATGATGGTGCCGATGGGGCCGGGGACGGTCCAAGGCAGGGTGTACATAAAGCCGTTCATGCCCAAGAAGTCGATAAAGATCTTGAGGATCCAGATGTTGGCGATCGGGGCAAAGACAAACGGGACAAAGAAGACGGGGTTGAGCACGATAGGCGCGGCGAACAGCAGCGGCTCGTTGACGGCAAAGCACACGGGGACGATGGCGGCCTTACCGACAGCGCGCATCTCCTGGGACTTGGCCAGGAAGCAGAACATAAAGACCAGGACGAGCGTGGCGCCGGTGCCGCCCATGCAGACGACGAAGTACTGGGCACCCTGGGTCAGGACAGCGGAAGCGTGCTGGCCGGCCTGGAACGCAGCCAGGTTGTCGGTCATGTTGGAAACGAGGGCGGCGGCGATGGCGGGCTCGACGATCGAGGGGCCGTGGACGCCCACGAACCAGAACAGGCTCATGGCGCCGTAAATCACAGCAAGGCCGATGTAGCCGTCGGCAGCGGTGAACAGGGGCTGGAACACCTGGATGACGCCCTGGGCAAAGCAGAAGCCAAAGGCAGCGCGGAAGACGATGTCAAAGACCCAAAAGACGGTGATGCAGACGGAGAAGGGGATGATGTCCTTAAAGGTCTGCGAGATGTTGGGCGGAACCTGCTCGGGCATCTTGACGGTGATGTTGCGCTTGATAAAGAACTTGTAAATGATGCCGGTCACAAACGCAGCGATGAAGGCGGTCAGTAGGCCCTTGGAACCAAGGTAGGTGGTGTTGAAGCCACTGGCGGCATCCGTGGCGATGGTGTCGCTCGAAAGGAGCAAGAAGCCGATGATGGCCGCGCACATGCACGAGATAAAGTTGATCTGGTTATTCTTGGGCAGATCGCGGTTCTGGGCGTCGGCGAAATGCTTGGCCGTGGTAGCGGCGCAGGCGATGGCCAGGATGCCCATGGAGTAGTTGTAGCACTTCCACAGGGCGTTGTTGATGTCATCGGGCCAGTAGAAACCCCAGATGTTGGGGACCGAGGCTACCAGGCAGAAGATGGACGAGAAGATGATGATGGGGATGACGGAGATAAAACCGTCGCGGATCGCCTTGAGGTACTTGTTGCGGGCGATCGCGTTGAAAAAGGGCTGGCCCTTTTCGATGGTGGCGATGAGTTGCTCCATGCAAAGCTCCTAAGAGTCGGTGGGTTAGCAACGATGGTAGCTTTTGACGTTTGGTTGCCAAAATGCTGACGTTGCCATTTTGTGACACAAAATAAGATGCGAACCGATGGCCCCTGTGCCTGCGGACCGTCGATTTCTTGCGCGTAAACGTTTGAGCCGCCCGGTGGCTCTGTGTTTGCACAATGGCAACGTTAACATTTGGGCGATAAAAGCCGTTCGGGGAAGCAAAAATGTCGGTGAACGGTAGGTTTTGGGTGGTGAGCGTATGGTGGGGGAGGCGTTAGATATACTTGAAGATGTTTCATTTGACTGCGTAGGGTGCCACCAATGGCATCGTTGACATAGAAAGATCGACCTATGGCCGCTGTTAAAAAATCGGTTTCCGTTAAGGATGTGGCGCTCCTCGCGGGCGTCTCAGAACAGACGGTCTCGCGCACCGTCCACGATTCACCCAGCGTGCGCCCCGAGACCAAGGAGCGCGTGCGTGCCGCCATGCGCGAGCTGGGGTATCGCCCCAATTTTGCCGGTCGATCGCTGCGCCGCGGCAAGTTTAAGACCGTCGGCGTCGCCATGTTCAACATTACCGGTACCGGCAACCTCGACCGTATGGAGGGCTTTGCCGCCGCCGCCGATAAGCACGGCTACGCCATTACCCTCACTAAAGTAGATGGACATCCCTATACTCTCGAGAGCGCATCGTCGCGCATGAGCGCACTGCCGGTGGATGGCATGGTTGTGATCATGAATCGCATGCCGGCGGACTTTGGCACCTTTGAGCCGCTGCCTGGTATGCAGACGGTGCTCGTTACCATGCTGGAGCACCCGCTGTGCTCGACGGTCGATAACGATCAGTTCGATTGTTCGCGCCAGGTTGTCGAGTACTTGCTGGGGCAGGGGCACAAGACCGTGCACTTTATCTCGTGTCCCGAACGCTCGCTTTCGGGCATGCAGCGCGAGGAGGGCTGGCGCGAGACATTGCGTGCGCATGGTATTGAGCTGCCGCGACTCATCCGTGGCGACTGGACGGCGCGGAGTGGATATGCCGCAGGCCAGGCTCTGGCGGACGATCCGACCTGTACTGCCATCTATGCCTCCAATGACGCCATGGCCTACGGCTGCATTCGCGGACTCGAGTCGCGCGGAAGGCGTGTGCCCGAGGACGTGAGCGTGGTGGGGGTTGATGATAGTCTGGGCGACATCGTGCCCGATCGTCGCCTGACCACCGTGCGCTTTGACAACAAGCGTGTCGGCATGTGGGCAGTCGACAAGATCGCCGGCGCCGAGGGAGTTGCGTCTGGCGTGGAGCACATGCTGATCCCCGGCGTGCTCGTAGAGGGCGATACGGTGCACGATTTGCGTTAGGGCGCGGTCCTGTTTGGGTTTCCGTTAATCATGTTTGATATTGTTCGAAATGGTTTGGAAACCGTTCACGGGCAAAAATTGACCGTTCATAGCTTGAAATTACGTTTTGCGCTGTTCTTTTTTGTTTGAATGTTATTGTTTCTGTCATACACAACGCAGCGCGTATGCCCGGACGCGGTGCTCTCCGTTGGTTCATATGTGAAAGGAACGCAATATGGCAACCAAAGAAGAAATCTCGATGGTTGGATTCGAGATTGTCGCATACGCGGGTGACGCCCAGACTGATCTGCTTGCAGCGCTCGATGCTGCTCGCGAGGGTGATTTTGAGAAGGCCGAACAGCTGCACAAGGATGCCAGCGATGCGCTTATCGGCGCCCACGACACGCAGACCAAGCTGCTTTCGCAGGAGGCCGGCGGCGGCGAGATGGAGATGACCTTCATCATGGCTCACGCTCAGGACACTCTCATGACCACTATGATCCTGGAGAAGCAGGCCCGCTTTACCATCGATGCCTACAAGCGCATTGCCGAGCTCGAGGCCAAGCTCGCCTAACGAGCCCGCACAACCAAGTCCCCTTCCAAAAGCCCTGCCGCTATCCGCGGCAGGGCTTTTCTGTATCCCATCTATCTCGGTTGCGGCGAAAAAGGGGTCGATAGACCAAAATGACCCGCTTTTCCCGTCCCCGGAGGATCAGTTAGCAGTACTCGCCACGAAACTGGACCATCTACTACGTTTAACCCGATACCCCCGAACACACCTGCGTTTCATGAAAAACTGCAGGCGTTCTACCTGTGGTTTTGTTTTTACGCCACGGGGCATGGTCGGGGATGGGCAGTTAAACGTAGTAGATGGGCCCATTTCATGGCGGGCAGGTCATGCAGCAGTCTGTTGCGCCTCTTGCCGTTCGGTTTTTCGCTGGGTGGGTATACTTCCATCCGCAATACAGGCCGGAATGAGGAGGTATCCAAATGCCGGACAACGGATCGATTCAAAAGAGAGACGCGAGCGAGATGGCTCATGGGCGTCCTGTCCAGATAACCGAGCAAACAACGGTGACCGAGCTGCAGCCCAGCCTATCCGATGTCGTGTGCGCAAACAAAAAACTGCAGATTGGCCTCATCGTTGCGCTCGTGGTACTGGCGCTGCTGTCGGGGTTTGTGGCTCGTCCGCATTTTGCCGATACCAAGACTTGGGACTCTACCATCGAGGTCATCGATCAAAAGAAGGGCAATGTATTGGCGCTCACGACCTCGTGCGTCGCCCTATCTGCGGGTATCACTGCGCTGCCGGGCGATACGGGAACGCCGGTTGCCGAGCAGCTCGCACAGCTTTCGGGTAATCTTGGTATCGTGCTTGCCGTGCTATACCTAGAGAAATATTTACTCACGATTTTGTGGTCGGTTGGCCTGGGCATCCTGATCCCGTTTGCGCTGGTGCTCTTTGCAGCGTCGCTTGGCATTCACGGACGCTGGAGCACGAGCACGGTCATTCGTCGCGTGGCAACGCGTGTGCTGGTGGTCGCCATCATTAGCATGGTGTTGGTGCCCGCGAGCGTATGGGTGTCGCAGAAGGTCGATGAAACGTATCGAGTGAGCATCGAGGCGGCCGAGCAAAAGGCGACTGACGCTGCGAGTGCGGCAGATAGCGATAGCTCCAAAGCAAACAAGAAAAAGACTGAGTCCGCAGAGTCCAAGAACGTGCTTGAACAGCTTGCCGACGGTGCCTCGGGTCTCGTCACGACGGTGACCAGCGGCGCCAAGCAGATGACCGATGAGATTGTGCAGCAGGTGACCGATCTGATCGAAGGCGTCATTGTGATGATAGTGACCTCGTGCGTTATCCCATTGCTGGTGCTCGCGGCGTTTTTGTGGCTGGGGCACACACTGCTGGGGATTGATATTTCCGGGCCGACGAATTATTTGACGGGCCGCTTTCTGGGCACTCCGTCCAAGCATGCCAAGAAGGGCGGGCAGTCCTAGTAGCTAAAACAGCTGTATATACCGGGGAATACCGCCGAAGGGCGGCCGAGACACGTTCTCGGCCGCCCTTTTGTTTGTTGAACACATGGTCGCTACGCCCGCGCCCGGTCCAAACGGTCAGCAATCATCCGTGAACGGTATTTGTTCAAAAAAGAACAAAGATAAACAAATAGTTGTTGCAGTTACTGTTCGAATGTGTTCAAATAAACATGAACAGTGAAGAATCGCACATTCAGATGCCCGGACCTGAACGAGATTCAACACTTCCAAACAGAAACAACGCACCTGCGTATCTCTCAAGGAGGATGTCATGAGGGTTGTAATCGCTTCCGATGCCGACGGTATGTCGATGAAGGAGTCCATCAAGGAGATGCTCATCGCCGATGGTCACGAGGTCGTCGACTATTCCGAGACCCCTGCCGCGGACTTTGTCGATTCCGCTACCGCCGTTGCCAAGGACCTGCTGGAGCACAAGGATTCCCAGGGCTTCGCATTCGATAAGTACGGTGTCGGCTCCTATATGGCCGCCGTCAAGATCAAGGGCATGGTCGTCGCTAACATTTCCGACGAGCGTTCCGCCTACATGACCCGCGAGCACAACGGCTCGCGCATGGTCACCATGGGCCCGGGCGTTGTGGGAACCGAGGTCGCCAAGAAGATCGCCCGCGAGTTCCTGCGTGCCCAGTACGCCGGCGGCCGTCACCAGATCCGTGTCGACATGCTCAACAAGATGGCCTAACGAGAGCCACCGAGAACTCGAACTTCTACCTCAACTTGTGAATTCAGACGAAAGGACGTTCTGATGAAGAAGACCATCGCAATCGGTTGCGACCATATCGTTACGGACGAGAAGATCTATCTGGCCGACCGCCTGGAGCAGGCTGGCTACAAGGTGCTCGACTGCGGCACCTACAGCCACACCCGTACGCACTATCCCATCTACGGCAAGGCCGTGGGCGAGGCTGTTGCCAGCGGCAAGGCCGACTTTGGCGTGGCCCTGTGCGGCACCGGCATCGGCATCACCAACGCCGTCAACAAGGTTCCCGGCGCCCGCTGCGCCCTGGTTCGCGACATGACCTCTGCCCTGTATGCCCGTCGCGAGCTCAACGCCAACATCGTGGGCTTTGGTGGCAAGATCACCGGTGAGTTCCTGATGGCCGATATCATGCTTGCCTTCCTGGAGGAGCCCTACGAGAAGACCCCCGAGCACGATGCCCTGATCGCCAAGATCGATGCTTGCAATAAGGCCGACGCCGAGGCTCAGGCCGACCCGCACTTCTTTGATGAGTTCCTCGAGAAGTGGGACCGCGGAGAATACCACGACTAGTGGGGTTACGCGGTTTTACCAAACCGCGTAACGGGTCGACGCTGCGCGGCGCTCAGGCACCCCATCTCGTCGCTCAAACCGTCGCTCGCGTACATGAAGTACGCGTCGCTCCTCTTTCGCGGCGACCTGGGGCACCTGAGCGCCGCTCGCTGACGTTGGGGGTACCTGCAGGGTTACCGCTGTTGTTGCGAAGCTTTCTGGTTCGGTAAGCTGCTCCGATAACACGTTTGCTTGCTTGGCTTGAGTGCTTCGCTCTTGGCGGTACCCGGCATTCTGCAGCTTTTCAATTGACGGCTCGCGTTTCTGTGAGGGGGCGCGGGCCGGTTTTCTATCAGCCCTATTGACTTGGTGGGCTGTCGTAAGAAAGGGAAGGCTCCTATGGAGTTTGTTCTTGATAACGGTTCTATCCGCGTGGCACTGAGCACGGCGGGCGGGTCGTTCACTTCTATTGCGGCCAACGGCCGTGAGTACCTGTGGCAGGGTGATCCGGCAGTCTGGTCGGGCCAGGCACCCATTTGCTTCCCAATCTGCGGCGGCCTTCGCGACGGTCACGCAATGACCATGGGCGGCCGCGAGGTTAAGCTCGCCCGCCACGGCTTTGCGCGCAAACAGGAGTGGAAACTCGAGGAGCAGAGCGACAACATGGTTGCGCTGAGCCTAAGCTCTGCCGACCATGCCGAGTTGCTCGAGCAGTACCCGTATCCGTTTAAGATCGTTGCTCGTTACACGATCGATGCGGAGAAGGTGGCCGTGTCGTACGAGGTGACCAATGAGGGCACCGAGGACATGCCGTTCTTTGTGGGCGGTCACCCTGGCTTTAAGTGCCCGCTTGACGAGGGCGAGTCCTATGACGACTACGAGCTTCGTTTTGAGCAGCGCGAGGCCACCGAGCTCTGTACTGCCGTTCCCTCGACGGGCCTGATTGATGTTGAGCATCGCAGCAAGAACCCGATGGTTGGCCATGACCTGCCGCTGACCCACGAACTCTTTGACTTCGCAGAGACCATCTTTGACGTGCTCGAGAGCCGCGTGGTTACGCTTACCAAGAAAACCGAGGACAAGGGCGTGCGTCTGACGTTCCCCGATATGCCATACCTGATTGTGTGGAGCAAGCCCGAGGGCGACTTTGTGGCCGTGGAACCGTGGGGTGGTCTGTCCACCTGCTCCGACGAGGACGATATTCTGGAGCACAAGCGTGGCTGCCTGGTGGCCAAGCCGGGGGAGACCGTTACCCGCGGCTTTGAGATCGAGATCCTTTAACGAGCTATCGTATGTTTGGGGCCGCGCGTGTCGTGCCCCGGAAACAGGAGTTCAATATGATTCTGACTGTTACCATGAACCCGTCGATTGATACGCGCTATCAGCTCGATAAGCTGGTCATCGACGATGTTAACCGGGTGACGCCCGAAAAGACCGCTGGCGGCAAGGGCCTCAACGTGAGCCGTGTGCTGCTGCAGCTGGGCGACGACGTGCTCGCGACTGGCCTGCTTGGCGGTCACATGGGTGCCTATATGGCCGAGCTTATGGATGCCGACGGCGTCAAGAACGACTTTGTACCCATTGCCGGCGAGACGCGCATTTGCCTGAATATTCTGCACGAGGGTAATCAGACCGAGCTTTTGGAGAGCGGCCCGCAGATCGCCCCGGCCGAGCTCGAGGCCTTTACGGCCAAGTTCGCCGAGCTTGCAGCGAAGGCGGACGTTGTGACGCTTTCGGGCTCGCTGCCGCGCGGCATCGATGCCGGCTACTATGCCGAGCTCGTCAAGATCGCCGAAGAGGCGGGCGCCAAGGTGCTACTCGACACCTCGGGTGCATCGCTGGAGGCCGCGCTGGAGTCCGACGCTAAGCCCGAGCTCGTAAAGCCCAACCTGACCGAGATTAACGGCCTGCTGGGTACGTCCTTTACGACCGATGATGTCGATGCCCTGCGCGAGGCGCTTGCCGCCGATGGCCGCTTTGCTGGTATTCCCTGGGTCGTTGTCTCGATGGGCGCTGCCGGTTCGGTAGGATTCCATGAGGGCCGCGCGTTCCGCGCCAAGACGCCCGCGATTGCGGCTGTGAACGCGACGGGTTCCGGTGACTCGACCATCGCCGGTTTTGCGCATGCCATTGCTGCTGGCGCCGACGACGTCACGGTGCTCAAGACCGCCAATACCTGCGGCAAGCTCAACGCCATGGATCCCAAGACCGGCCACCTGATCATGGACCGCTGGGACGAGGTCTACAACAGCGTAGAGGTAACCGAACTTTAGAGTTACGGCGTACCGAACAAAACGAGAGTGGATAATCTCCCATTTTGGGCTCGCAAGCGGGCTTAGAGTGGGAGATTTTCCACTCTCATGAGAGGCAGCTAATTTGGGACGGGGCTATTTTGACTACTTCTAGATGCAAAGTAGTCAAAATAGCCCCGTCCCAAATTAGCTGCCCTTGCACCAAAAGCGGCGCCCGCCGGCGATATTGCCGGCAGGCGCCGTTGTCGTATAGGTGGCTATGTCGTGCGGGCTGCTGTTGAACGTTCGGACCCGTTCTCTACAGCGAGTCGATAAAGCGCTGCTGGGCGGCGCGACCGGCTTCGTCCCATTTAAAGACGCCGGCGTTGTCGAGCACGTGGCCAAACACCATGCCGACCTCCTCATGCAGGATGTCGATGGCGCTATCCGCCGTAAGCTCGTCGGCGCGGCGGGCAAAGACGTCCTCGGCCCATGCGGCGTGGCTGCGGCAAAGGTCGTCGCCCTCGAGCGCGCCGGCAAGGTCGTAACTGACATCGGCCTTGGCTGCCAGCAAGTGCTCGCGGACAGCGCCGAGCTCGGGAACCAAGCGCGGCGGCAAAATGGCCAGGCCCATGACCTCGATCAAGCCGATGTTCTCCTTCTTAATATGGTGGTACTCGGCATGCGGGTGAAATACGCCCAGCGGATGCTCGTCGGTTGTGATGTTGCAGCGAAGCGCCAGGTAGGCCTCGTAGATCTCGCCGCCGGCATTGCCGCGAGAGTCGACGCGGCGGATGACGGGCGTCACAGTGTTATGCGCCACGCCGTCGGCTGTGTGCGCGATGACGCCCACAGACTCATCGGTCCACTCGCGCCAGGCGAGGATAATCTTCTCGGCGGCGTCGAGCAGCTGGGCGCGGTCGTGCGAGCGCAGTCTCAGCACCGAAAGCGGCCACTGCAACACGGTGCCGCTGACCTGGTCAAAGCCGGGCACGTTAAACTGCGAGACCTCGGCGGCATGCATCATGGGGAACTCGTGCGCGCCGCCCTGGAAGTGGTCGTGCGACAGAATCGAGCCGCCCACGATGGGCAGGTCGGCGTTGGAGCCAATAAAGTAGTGCGGGAACAGGTCCACAAAATCGAGCAGGCAGGTCAGTCCCTTACGGTCGACGTGCATCGGGCGATGCTCGGCGCTCATAGCGATGCAGTGCTCGTTAAAGTACGCGTACGGGCTGTACTGGAAGCCCCAGCGCTCGCCGTCGAGCTGGATGGGGATAACGCGCAGGTTCTGGCGAGCGGGATGGGCGCCGCCGTCGGCTGCGGCGGAGCGTCCAGGGTAGCCCTCGTTCTCGATGCACAGTTGACAGGCGGGATACTTCTCGCCCGTGTTCTTTGCGGCGCCGGCCGCGGCAATGTCGCGCGGGTCCTTCTCGGGCTTCGACAGGTTAATGGTGATTTCCAGGTCGCCCCAGTTGGTGGGGGTGCTCCATTTGATATTGCGCGCGATGGCGGCGCGGCGCACGTAACCGGCGTCACAGCACAGACCATAGAACCAGTCGGTCGCGGCGCGGGGCTCGTTGACGCCCATGCGTCCGTTGAACTCCTCGTTTACAACCGAAGGCCTCGGCATGAGCGCGCCCATGATGCGCATGGCGATGCGGTCGCGGCCCGACGCCGTGTCCTCGGCAGCGCCGTTGGCAACGGCGTCCTCGGAAAGCGCGGCAAGCGTGCCCTCCAGGTCAAAATTGGGGAGCGTATCGGGGTGCAAGAGCGAGAGCTTCTCGTTCTGCATCGCCCAAGCCATGTCGAGCGCGGGACCCGTGGCGCCGATGCACTCGAGAATGGTGTTGTAGGCCCAGATGCGGTCATCCTGTCCGATCATGGATCGATGGATGGCATACTCAATCAGGCCCTGCGCGGCCTCGCGCACATCAGTCATTACAGCCATGCTGCGTAAGCCCCCTTGTCAGAAATTGCGTAGTGGCGGGCAGAGCCCTCGCCCAGCCAGCCGTTCATCTTGGTGATGAAGGTGCCGACCAGGTCGAGCGGCACGAAGGCCTGGATGGTGCCACCAAAGCCGCCACCGTGGATGCGGACGGCGCCGCGGCCGTCGAGCACATGCTCGGCCAGCGCCAAGGCATACATGGAAGGTTGCTCGGAGCCCAGTTTGGCGACGACATTCTGCAGGTACATGGCGGAGCTGGCACCGGACTCGCGCGTCAGGACCAGGAACTGGTCGATGTCGCCGGCGCTAAGGGCTGCCCAGCGCTTATCGACCAGGCCGTTCTCGTACCAGTAGTGAACGGCGCGCAGGCAGGCACGGTCGCCCAGCTTGGCGCGTAGCTCAGGGAGCTTGGCGTCAAAATCCGCCACGTTTACCTCGCACAGGCGCGTCTTGCCAAACTCGGCGGCGACGTCCTGCATCTCGCGCGGAACGGCGGCGTAGTCGTCGGTAGCTGCCACATGGTCGGCGCCAACCTTAACGAGCACGAGCGCATAGCCGTGATCCTCAAAGTTGAGTTCGAGCTTCTGGGTTTTAGGCTGAGCCTGGTCCTCAAAGTCCATGTAGGCAAGGCCGCCCAGGCACACGGCGGCCTGGTCCATAAGACCGCAGGGCTTGCCGTAATAGTTGTTCTCGGTGCGCTGGCTCATCTGGGCGAGCGCGACGGGCTCGATGGCGGGTGCGCCCCAGAGCGCCTCCATGGCACGACCGTACGCCGCCTCGACAGCAGCGGAGCTCGAAAGACCGCCGCCCGAGGGAACGGAGCAGGTGAAGGCGAAGTCGAAGCCCTGGGGCTCAACGCCCAGAGCGGCGATTTCGTGGGCCATACCGCGGACGAGGCTCGCGGACGTGCCCTTCTCGGACTCCTGAATATCCAGCGTGTCGAGCGTGATCTCAAAGGTAGGATAGCCCTCGTCGGCGACGCGGATCTTGTTGGAGTCGGTTGCCACGGCGATACCGTCAACGGCGACATCGAGCGAGCCGGCGATAACATGGCCGCCCTCGTGATCGGTGTGATTGCCGCTGATCTCAGAACGGCCGGGTGCGTGCACGTAGAGCACCTGGCGGTCGCCGATGGGGCCAAACTCCTCCTCAAACAGTCTGGTGAGCATGGTGAGTGTCTTTTCGTCGGGGGTGGTCATGGGAGTCCTTTCCTTGGCGCGCACGGGTGAGTTTTGCGTCGCTATGAGTACGTTAACAACTTGAAGCAGCATGAACCAAGTGTTCACGATGCCGCACGTTACGGGCTATGTTAACGTACTCATAACAGATCGCTTGTCACTTTTTGAGAATCCGGTAGTCGGTAGAATTACAGCCGTGAACGGTACCGCCGTATGGACTTATAAAGCAGAAGAGATGCAGATAGAAAAAGTAGAGTACGTTAACATGCGTCCGACGATAGCGGGCCTCGGCGCGGGGTGTATTTCTGCCCGGGCCGGCATGCACGCTATTCAGATCTCGCAAGGGTGAAGGTGATTCTGTGGCAAGGCACTCGTCCAACGATACAGGTACGCGTCCGGTCTCCATGGCCGACGTCGCCCGCGCTGCCGGTGTTTCGCAGCAGACGGTTTCGCGCGTCGCCAACGGCTTGCCCAACGTTAACGAGCAGACGCGCCAGCGCGTGCAGGCCGCTATGCAAGAGCTCGGTTTTCGTCCGAGTTATGCCGGTCGCTCGCTGCGCGACGGCCGTTACCATTCGGTCGGTCTGTGCGTCAACGATATCACCAAGTTTGGCAACCTCTCAATGATCGACGGCATCGCCAGCGCTGCTCGCGAGCATAATTGCGCCATCACACTGGTCGAGATGTCCAAGACCGAGGAGTTTTCGCTTGCCGAGGCCACGCGTCGTATGGCTGCGCTGCCGGTGGACGGCATTATCATCGGCATGAGTCGTATGGCGCCCGATTTTGAGACGTTTGATCCGCTGCCGGGCATTGGCACGGTTATTGTTACCATGTACGCGCACCCGCGGGTGACCACGGTCGACTCCGACCATTACGGCTGCTCGCTCTTGCTTATGGATCATCTGTTTGAGCTGGGGCACGAGCAAATTCGCTATATTGGCGGCCCGTCGTTCTCGGTCGACGAGCAATTTCGTCGCGCCGGCTGGCAGGATGCGCTCGAGCATAAGCACATTAAGCCGCAGGCGCCGCTCGAGGGCGACTGGTCTGCCAACAGCGGCTACGAGGCCGGCAGGTACCTGGCCGAGCACGATCGCACCATGACGGCGATTTATGCGGCAAACGATCAGATGGCAAATGGCGCGATTGCCGCGCTGCGTGATAGCGGCCTGCGCGTGCCCGAGGACGTAAGCGTGGTGGGCGTCGACGATTCGCTCGACGACTTTGTCGCGCATAACGAGCTCACGACCGTTCGATTCGATTTACATCAGCGTGGACGCGAGGTGTTTGAGCACGCGGTTCCCGAGGCGGGTACGGCGGGCAAAACCGTTGCTATCCGTATTCCCGGCCAGCTCATTATTCGACATAGCACGGCGATGCCACGCTCATAGTTTGCGCAGGTAAACGACGATTTATCGTATTTCAATAACAATCGGTAAGGATGCCGGCAGATAACAGTTGGAATGCTGCCAAGTGCTATTATAGACAGGTTATTTTGTCTATCTAGGAGGCTTTGTCTGATGGAGATCACCAAGGATATCCGCTACATTGGCGTCGACGACCACGACATTGACTTGTTCGAGGGCCAGTACGATGTGTCCGAGAACGGTATGGCATACAACAGCTACGTTATCTTGGGCGATAAAATCGCTGTCGCCGATTCGGTCGACGGTGGTTTTGTCGACGAGTGGCTCGGCAACCTCGAGGCCGCGCTCGATGGCCGTACGCCCGACTACCTGGTCATCCATCATATGGAGCCTGATCACTCCGCCGGTATCGCCGCCTTTATGGAGCGCTATCCCCAGGCGCAGATTGTGGCCAGCATGGGTGCTTTCCGCATGATGGTCAACTACTTTGGCACCGACTTCCCCGAGCGCAAAATGGTTGTCAAAGAGGGCGATGTGCTCGACCTGGGCGGCCACAGCCTGACGTTTGTCGGTGCCCCCAATGTTCACTGGCCCGAGGTGCTCTTCTCCTATGAGGCCACCGACAAGGTGCTCTTTAGCGCCGACGGCTTTGGCAAGTTTGGCGCCAACGACATCGAGGATCCCGAGGGCTGGGCTTGCGAGGCTCGCCGCTACTACTTTGGCATCGTCGGTAAGTTCGGCAAGTTTGTGCAGGCCGTGCTCAAAAAGGCTGCCGATCTGGATATTCAGATCATCTGCCCGCTCCACGGTCCTGTCCTTACCGAGAATCTGGGCTATTACCTCGACACCTACAACACCTGGTCGAGCTATCAGCCCGAGGACGAGGGCATCACGATTGCCTATGCGAGTGTCTACGGCCATCTGAAGGCCGCTGTCGAGGAGCTCGCCGCAGCGCTCGAGGCTCGCGGCCAGAAGGTTTCCGTCTTTGACCTGGCTCGCGACGACATGGCCGAGGCCGTTGAGGATGCGTTCCGCTATGACCGCCTGGTGCTCGCCTCTATCACCTATCAGGGCGAGATCTTCCCGTTCATGAGCACCTTTATCCACACGCTTGCCGAGCATGCCTACCAGAACCGCACCGTGGCGCTCGTCGAGGCCGGTTCCTGGGCGCCCACCGCTGCCAAGGTTATGACCAAGGAGCTCGAGGGCATGAAGGACATCACCCTGGCGCAGAACAAGGTGACCGTGCTGGGATCGCTCAACGACACATCGCGCGCCCAGATCGAGGCCCTCGCCGACGAGCTTTCCAAGTAGCGATATTTCGCTTTTAACGGGCAAAACCACCACAAAGGGACAGGCCCTTTGTGGTGGTTTTTGTTTAAGCGCCGGCGATGATGAGGGCTGGACGTGCGCTGTCGGCGGCCTCGGCGATTGAGGTGGCGACGGCGGCGTCGGGGTCGCTGTCCATCACGATGATGTCGACGTCGGCAAGCTCAGCAAAACGGTACATGCCGCGTCCGTTGACCTTACTGGCGTCCATGAGGGCGACGCTTTGACGGGCGGCACCGACCATAGCCGCTTTGGTCTCGGCCATCTGCGGAAAGTCGGTCGTAAAGCCGCAGCCGGGAACAAAAGCGCCAGGACACATGACGGCAAGGTCGGCGTGGACCATTTGGAGCGCCTGCATGGTAAGTGGGCCGTACAGATGGCGATGACCTTTGCGCAGTGCCCCGCCCAGCATGACGACATCGACCGAGGGCATGCTCTCGTCAATATAATCGGCGATGGTAATGTCGGCCGTGATAACGGTGATGCCGTCGCGCTGATCGAGGAGCCGGACGAATTCGAGCGCCGTGGTGCCCGAGTCGACGAGCAGCGTGTCGCCGTCATTAACGAGCTCGATGGCGCTTTGCGCGATGGCCTGCTTGGCGGCGACGTTGACATTGATGCGGCGATCTTGCGTGGAGACGGTCAGGCGTTTGTGGAGCGATACGGCACCACCATGTGTGCGACGCAGCTTGCCTGCTTCGGCGAGCGCGTCCAGGTCGGCGCGGGCGGTGACGGAGGACACACCAAAGGTCTGGGCGATTTCTGCTACCTGCACCGAGGCGTTATGCTCGAGTATTTCCATAATGGCGGTACGGCGCTCGTCAGCAAAAGCACGGTTGGTAGCTTGGGCCATGTTTGCTCCATTCTCGGCTATATTTGCAGGAATTGTGTTGACTCTATTTTCGTTCATTTTCTTTTTGAGTAAGAAAACACCTTTCGATTACTTATCTTTTCTATAAAAGAAAGACGCTAAACGCTCAAAATTCAATATCGAACACGCCCACTCGGTTCCGATTCCTTCCGTTTACTTTTCAAAAACGACTGTATTGGCCTGCACGGACTCAATATCTCGCACGTGCAAAGCCGCTGAATTTCATACAATGAGCGCAGTAAAACGCAAGGTAAAACGCCTTGTGAACAACTACGCCCGATGTCCAGATGCGGGCGAGGGAGAGGAGCAAACGCTCATGGCACTTGTTACCACCGAAAAGATGCTCAAGGACGCTCAGGCCGGCCACTACGCCGTCGGCGCGTTCAACGTCGAGAACCTCGAGTTTGTTATGGCCGTTCTGGCCGCTGCCGAGGAGACCAAGTCCCCCGTCATCATGCAGACCACCCCGGGCACCATCAAGACCGCTGGTCTGGACTACTTCTACGGCATGGTGAAGGCCGCTGCCGAGCGCGCTTCCGTGCCCGTCGCTCTGCACCTCGATCACGGCGATGGCTATGACCGCTGCATGCAGGCTTTCCGCACGGGCTACACCTCCGTCATGATCGACGGCTCGCACGAGTCCTTTGAGGACAACATTGCCCTGACCAAGTCCGTCGCCGACGCTGGCCGCGCCATGGGCGTGCCCGTCGAGGCCGAGCTCGGCAAGGTTGGCGGCAAGGAGGACGACGGTCCCGCGGTTGAGGGCGAGAGCCCCTACACCGATCCTGCCGAGGCCAAGGAGTTCGTCGAGCGCACCGGCTGCACCTCGCTGGCCATTGGCGTTGGCACCAGCCACGGCGTGTACACGAGCGATCCGCACATCGAGCAGTCCGTGGTCAAGGCCATCCGCGACGCCGTCGACGTGCCGCTGGTTCTGCACGGCACTTCCGGTGTGCCCGATGAGCAGGTTGCCGAGGCTGTGAAGAACGGCATCTGCAAGGTTAACTACGCTACCGAGCTGCGTCAGGCCTACACCAAGGGCTTCATGGCCTACATGGCCGAGAACCCCGCCTGCTTCGATCCCAAGAAGCCGGCCAAGGAGGGCATGCGTGAGATCACCGAGCTGGTTAAGATCCGCATGACCAACCTCAACTCTGTGGGCAAAGCAGAGTAACAGCA
This sequence comes from Collinsella sp. LCP21S3_A3, assembly GCF_052118905.1. Taxonomy (NCBI): domain Bacteria; kingdom Bacillati; phylum Actinomycetota; class Coriobacteriia; order Coriobacteriales; family Coriobacteriaceae; genus Collinsella; species Collinsella sp. LCP21S3_A3. Next base: position 104,397 of record NZ_JBQKGH010000001.1, read on the forward strand.
AGGGTACTCTGATCCCACCGGGCCGTCCGGAAACGGAAAAGGGCCTATCTCTCAGAACGTCCTCGGACATGTCGGAAGCCCCGCTGCGCGCACGCGCTACGGGGCTTCCTCCGTCCTGCGGAATGTTCTGAGAGATAGGCCCTTTTCCGTTTCCGGACGGCCCTGCTCGATCGCCCTTGTGGCGTTGGGGATGAAGGGGTGGGGCGCTAGGGACGCTTTGTTGATGGGGGACTAGTATGCCCGGGCTTGGTTGGGGAATGACTTGTTTAGGGATGCTTGGAGCTTATCGAAGGATATTCGCAAGTTGAGATTCTGATCGGTTGAGCGTTTGGCTTTTGTGGTGGGGGAGTCGAGGAGGCCGTTTCTCTGTGTCGGGGGGAAGGAGAAAAGGTCTGCATGTTTTAGGGATGGCTGCTGTGCTGCGTCATTGGAAGAATGCATGCTTATGCGGCCTCCTCGATGTCCACCAAAAGGTTGCGCACGGGGTGTGCTGCTAGGTCCCGTTCGTTGGCAGTATTATGCCGCGGCTGCTGCAAAGAAGCACTAAAGAAAGGCTTAATCAGGTTTGTTATAACAGTGAAACTGCAGGTCAAAGGTATCGAATAACACTCTTGAAAGGTTTTGAGCTTAAGGGCTTTCTAAGGTTTGCGGCTCGGATGTGGCGCGGACGTGCGGAGCGTGTGAATGATCGCTGTTAGCGCTGCGGTGCGGCGGCGCGTACCTGTTCGATGACCTTTTCCATGGTGGCGTCGATGCGGTCTTTCTTGAGCTCACATTCCCAGACGGTGATGGGCGTCCAGCCCATTTGGGTAAGCGCATCGATGGCGGCTCGGTCGCGCTCGACGTTGCGGCGAAACTTTGCCTCCCAAAACTCAACATTGCGCTTGGGCTGGCTCGGATTGCACTTAGGGCAGCGATGCCAAAAGCAGCCGTTGACGAAAATGGCGATCTTGCGCCCGGGAAAGGCGATGTCGGGCTTGCCGGGTACCTTCCATTCCAGACGGTATCCCGTAAGGCCCGCTGCCCGCAGGCGCTGGCGAACGAGCAGCTCGGGTTTGGTGTTGGCGCGCTTGTTGCCCTTCATGGACTTTTTTATAGCGGCGCGACGGCGCACCAGTTCGCGCTCGTCAGCGGAGAGGTCCGAGGTATCGATGCCGTCGAGCAGACCTGGCTTGGGACGCTTTTTGCTGCGGCGCTTAGGTGCGCGCTTGGGCTTGGTGGCGGGTTTGTCGGCCGTGTTGGGCGTGGCGTCATCGGCGGCGCCGTTGGCCTCAAGCCGATCTTCCTTCAACTCAATCAGAGCATCGATAAGCCCTTTGTCGGCGGGCATCCACTCAACGGTGGCAAGCGAGGTGCGCGGAATCCAGCGGATATCGAGCTGGCGGTCGTGCTTCTGGGGCTCATCGGAGTCATCGGCGAGCGAGCAGTAGTAGCACTCCATGGAGAGATGAAAATCGGGGTAGTCGTACTCAACGGTATAGAAATCGCGCAGGTTGGTGACTTTTACCTGCAGCTCTTCCATGAGCTCGCGGCGTACGGCGTCCTCGGGCGTCTCGCCGCGCATGAGCTTGCCACCGGGGAACTCCCAAAGTCCCTGCATGTCGCCGTAGCCGCGCTGCACGGCAAGCAGCTCATCGGATCCTTCCTTGCGAATGATCCCAGCGGCAACATGAACAGTCTTCAACAGGAGTCCTCTCTCAACATCGACACATGACAAGGCAGCTCATTTGGGTAGTCTTTTTGGGACGGGGCTTTTTTAGCTGCCCTATGTCAAATGCGGCCTCATGCTTCGAAGGCTACGGATAGGGTAGCTAAAAAAGCCCCGTCCCAAAAAGACTACCCCTACCTTACGCAACGGTAAGGCAAGCGTAAGCGATATCGATGGTAGCCGACTCGGCTTCTTGCGACTATAGATGCCGTAGACTAATCGCAAGAAAGGACTCGGTATGCAAACCACGCACATGGCGACCCCGGTACTGGAAGTCGTGCATCTCGAAAAGGTATACGGAGCGCTGGGCAACGTGACCCGCGCGCTCAACGACGTCAGCTTTACCGTCAACCGCGGCGAATTCGTTGGCATCATGGGCGCTTCGGGCTCGGGTAAGTCGACGTTGCTCAACTGCGTGTCGACCATCGATAGTGCCACAAGCGGCGCGATCCGCATCAACGGCCAGGACGTGACGCGCATGAAGCAGGCTAAGCTTTCGCAGTTCCGCCGCGAGGAGCTTGGTTTTATCTTCCAGGACTCCAACCTGCTCGATACGCTCACGGCACGCGAGAACATCGCCCTGCCGCTCACCATCGCCCGCACAAACTCGGCAGAGATCTCGACCCGCGTGCAGGATGTGGCAGCGCGCCTGTCCATCAGTCAGGTGCTCGACAAGTATCCCTACCAGATGTCCGGCGGTCAGCAGCAGCGCGTTGCCGCGGCTCGCGCGCTCGTCACCGACCCCACCATGATCATGGCCGACGAGCCCACCGGCGCCCTCGATTCCAAGAGCGCTCGCCTGCTGCTCGAGAGCCTGGAGGCCCTTAACCGCCGCCTGCGCGCCACCGTGCTCATGGTCACGCACGACAGCTTTGCCGCCAGCTACACGAGCCGTGTGCTGTTTATTCGCGACGGCAAGATCTTCACCGAGCTGCGCCGCGGAGACACCGGCCGCCGCGAGTTCTTCGACCGCATTATGGAGGTCGTTGCCATGATGGGCGGTGAGGGCTCCGATGCTCTGTAAACTCGCTTGGGGCAACGTCCGCCGCGCCGGCCGCGACTACCTCGTCTACCTTTTGACGCTCACCCTGGGCGTCACGGTCTTCTATGCCTTTAATACCATCTCGATGCAGGTCGACATCGCCGGAATCGATGAAGAGGGCTTGGCGCAGGTTATGGGCAGCATGCTCGGCTACCTGACGTACTTTTTGGCCGGTGTCATGGCCTTTTTGATGGTGTATGCCAATAACTTCATCATGAAACGCCGCAAGAAGGAGTTTGGCCTGTACCAGGTGCTCGGTATGGGGCGCGGGCGCGTCGCCACGATCATGGCGCTCGAGACCGTGATAGTATCGGTTGTGGCCTTTGTCGCCGGCATTGTGCTGGGTGTGGGACTCTCCCAGCTCATGACGTTCTTTACGGCCTCGCTCTTTAAGACACAGATCGCCAATTTCCACTTCTTTTTCTCGGTGCATGCGTTCAACCTGACCCTTGCCTGCATGCTCGTAATGTTTGTGCTCACGCTACTGCTGAACCTTCGCGCCGTGCGTCGTACCAAACTCATCGAGCTTATGGGTGCCGAGCGTCGCAACGAGAGCATCAAGACACGCAACCCCTGGATCGCGATTGCCATCTTTGCCGTGGGCGTGGTGCTTGTGGGCGTGGCCTATTACCGTCTGCTACGTGATGGGTTCCCGCTAACCGCGACGGACAGCAAGCTGCAAGAGGCCATGAACCAGTTTGGCATTACGACCGCTATGGTTACCGTGGGTACCTTTGCCCTGTTTTGGGGACTCTCGGGCATGCTTATCAAGCTGCTGCAGAGCCTGCGCGGCGTGTATTGGCGCGGCCTCAACATGTTTATCGTGCGCCAGCTTGCGGCCAAGGTCAACACGGTGTGCTTTTCGATGGGCGTCATCGCGATGCTCCTGTTTTTGGCCATCACCTCGGTGACGTGCGGTATGTCGATTGCCAATGTGATGAACGAGAATCTGGAGCGCTATACGCCGGCCGATATGTCGCAGACGTATGTCTATTACACGCCCGATACGCTCGACTACTACAAAGAGTACGTCAATCCGTCTGATGAAGCCGATCGCATGGTGCTGGCCGATACAACGGTCGATTTGTACCCCGCATGGCACGGCAAGGGCGAGTCGGCGGACAACAACGACGAGACCGGCAAGAAGGTCGATATCGCCGATGTTGCCGGTGAGCATGTACAGATCGATTCGTATCTGAGTTACCCGGTTGGCGGCTCGAATCCTTCGGTGACCCCAAGTGAGATGTGCAAGACCATGGGCGAAAAGCTTCCCAAGGCGTTCGGGGGTAGCAATGCCGATACGATGGGTCTGTTTGTGACGCCGGCGAGCCAGTACAACAAACTGCGCCAGATGATGGGCGAGGAGCCGGTGAGCATTGGCCGCGACCAATATCTGCTCACGTGTGATATGGGCGGCGAGCTGGTCGACCTGTACACCAAGTATATGGCTGGCGGCCATGCCCTTACCTTGGGCGGGCATACGCTCAAACCCGCAACCGATAAGTCGGACGAAGATACGGCGGCCATCGCCAACTCGGCGATGGGCAGTAATCCGGGTACCGTCGTCGTTGCCGACGAACTGTTGTCCCAACTTAATCTGCAGCCGTATTCCAGTAGCCTGCTCGTTAACTACAAACAGGGGATGGATACGACCGAGGCAGACGAGAGCATTAAATACACTCTGCTCGACAATCTGCTCGTTGACGGCAAGGAGCCGGGGTTTTGGGGAACCTTCATCACACGCTCCGAGATGTACACGCAGGCAGCGCAAATGAACGGTCTTATTAGCTACCTAGCCATCTACATCGGCTTTGTATTGGTCGTTGCATGCGCGGCGATTCTGTCGATCCAGCAACTCTCCAACGTGGCCGACGGCAGCCGCAGCTATCGTGTGCTGGCACAGATCGGCTGCGACGACCGCCAGATTCGCCATTCGGTGATGGCGCAGCAGGCGGTATTCTTCCTGTTCCCGCTGGCAGTGGGTCTGGCGCACTCCTTTGTGGCACTTAAGGTGATTATCGAGCTGGTGAGCATATTCGGAAATATGAGCATCGGCGGCACTGTGGGCCTCACCTGCGCGATCTTCCTGGCAGCATACGGTGGCTACTTCCTGGTGACCTACCTCATGAGCACCGGAATGGTGCGAGCTGCCATAGCCACCCGCTACAGCGAGTAACAAGCGGGCAAAATCGTCGCAAAATCAGAGGCGTATGACCGCCGCGAAGGGGCCAGGGGCCCTTTCGCGGCGGTTTTTTCCAACCTGGTGCGTCTCAGATACAAGTGAGTAGACTTTTTTGAACCTGACGAGCACATCGCGACAAATGCTCAATAAAACCGCAGGTCAGAGCTGTGGCGTTTTGGGGCGTGCTTGGCTTCCTGCAAAAAGCCTACTCACTTGGTTTTTCTGCTAGAAGACCGCCGCGAGGGAAGGCAACTCCCCCGGGTAGTCGTTGGGGACGTTCTTAAACGACTAGTCAAACAAGAGCGTCCCCAACGACCACCCCAAAAGGAGCGTCCCCAAGTGCTAGCTTTGGCAACGACGCTGGTAGAAAAACGTCAGCGAAAACCCGTACACGCGAGCAATGTGCCTTGAAGCGAGGCGGCATTGACCTTTTGGTCATGCCGTCGAAGCTGAAAGGCAGATTGCTCGCGTGTACGGGTTTGCAGCGTCGGCCGGTTACGGCGTTTGGTAAAACGCCGTAACCTACACCCGCTCTGCGATCTCGTGGATGAGGTAGTCGGTCTTTTCCCAGCCCAGGCACGGGTCGGTGATGGACTTGCCAAAGACGCCGCCGTCGACAGACTGGTTGCCGTCCTCCAGGTAGGATTCGATCATAAAGCCCTTGACCAGCTTGGAGATGGACTCGTTGCGGCGGCAGCTGTCGAGCACCTCCTTGCAGATGCGGTGCTGCTCCAGCGGGCGCTTGCCCGAGTTGTCGTGGTTGCAGTCGATGACCGCTGCCGGGTTAGCGTAGCCGGCATGCTCGGTATAGCGCTCAGCCAGACGCTCCAGATGCTCGTAGTGGTAATTGGGGTAGGTACGACCGTCGAGACCAATGTAGCCACGCATGACGGCGTGCGCGAGCGGATTGCCGTCGCACTCGACCTCCCAGTTGCGGAAGATGAAGCTTTGATGTGCCTGGGCGGCGTAGATGGAGTTGAGCATGACGGTGGTGGAACCGGCGGTGGGGTTCTTCATGCCCACAGGCACCGAAATGCCGCTCGACACCAGACGATGCTCCTGGTTCTCGACCGAGCGCGCGCCCACGGCGACGTAGCTCAGCAGGTCGACGAGGTACTGGTAGTTGGACGGGTAGAGCATCTCATCGGCGGTAAAGAAACCGGTCTCCTCGATGACGCGCAGGTGCATATGGCGGATGGCTTTAACGCCCTCGAGCAGGTCATCGGGCGCCTCGGGATCGGGGTTGTGCAGCAGGCCCTTGTAGCCGGTGCCCTTGGTGCGCGGCTTGTTGGTATAGACGCGCGGAATGATGATGAGTTTGTCCTTGACCTCTTCGGCGACCTTGGCCAGTCGGCTCATGTACTCAAGCACCGAGTCCTCGCGGTCGGCAGAGCACGGGCCGATGATGAGCACCTTGCGCGCGTCCTCGCCGGTAAAGACCTTAGCGACCTCGGCGTCGAATGCCTGTTTTTTGGCGGTAAGATCGGCGGAAAGCGGCATTTCCTCGCGGATTTCCATGGGGATCGGCAGCCTGCGCTTGAATTCCATGGCCATACGGGGCCTCCTCAATCAAATAAGACAAAGTGTGTATTGTCGAATGCTCGGCATTATCCGCTGTCGCACGCTAAAGTGCAAGCCCTCGTCACCCCAAAACCTGCCAAAAAGGGACAGGTTTATTTTGGCAGGTTTTATCTGGGCAAACGTTGGCTGGCCCTGGAATGGAATGATGCCACGCGGCTTGGAAGAGGCCGTCGATTTGGTCCCAGGGGAGGCGGTTTGAGGGTCGCAGAACAAAAAACGGGAGCGCAGGTTGTCCTGCGCCCCCGTTCTCGGGTGTTATTCGTTCCCTGCGGCAGAATTTACGCCGCTTCGTCGAACTGCGAGTTGTACAGGTCGGCGTAGAAGCCGCCCTGGGCGAGCAGCTCGTCGTGCGTGCCCTTCTCGACGATGTCGCCGTCGCGAATTACCAAGATCACGTCGGCGTTGCGGATCGTGGACAGGCGGTGTGCGATAACAAAGCTGGTACGGCCCTGCATCAGCGCATCCGTGGCGCGCTGAATAAGCTCCTCGGTGCGGGTATCGACGTTGGATGTCGCCTCGTCCAAAATCAGCGCCGGGCGGTCGGCCAAAATGGCGCGGGCAATGGTCACGAGCTGGCGTTGGCCCTGCGAAAGGTTGGTGCCTTCCTCGTTGATCATAAAGTTGTAACCGCCGGCGAGCGTATGGATAAAGTGGTCGCAGCGTGCAGCGCGTGCAGCGGCCTCGACCTCGGCATCGCTTGCATCGGGGCGTCCGTAGCGGATGTTCTCGCGGATGGTGCCGTTAAACAGCCACGTATCCTGCAGCACCATGGCAAACTCGCCGCGCAGTGCCGCGCGGTCCCAATCGCGTACGTCGACGCCATCGACGCGCAGCGAGCCGCCGTCCACGTCGTAGAAGCGCTGTAGCAGCTTAATGAGCGTGGTCTTGCCGGCGCCGGTGGGACCGACGATGGCGATGGTCTGGCCGGGCTGTGCCTCGCAGCTAAAGTCGTGGATGATGGTCTTGTCGGGCGTGTAGCCAAACTTGACGTGGTCAAACTCCACATGGCCAGGGCGCTTTTCGGGAATCTGCGCGTCGGCCTTCTGCTCCTCCTCGGGCGCGGCCAGGAACTCAAAGACGCGCTCGGTGGCAGCGGCCATAGACTGCATCGTGTTGCTCACGTTGCCCAGCTGCTGCACGGGTTGCGTAAAGTTGCGAACGTACTGGATAAAGCTCTGGATGTCGCCGGGCGTGGCATTGCCGGTCAGCGCGAGCTGTGCACCCACCACGACCACGCCCACGTAGCCCATGTTGCCCACCAAGCTCATAAGCGGCATCATCAGGCCCGACAGGAACTGCGAGCGCCAGCCACTAATAAAGAGGCGGTCGTTTTGACGGTCGAACTCTTCGATTGAGGCCTCGGCGCGGTCGAACACCTGAATGACGTTCTGGCCGGCAAAGTCCTCCTCGATAATGCCGTTGACGGTGCCCAGGACCTGCTGCTGCTCGCGGAAGTACGGTTGCGAGAAATGAATCATCACGGTCAGGATAATCGCGGCGGCCGGCAGTGTGAGCACGGTGACGCCGGTAAGCGGCAGGCTGATCGACAGCATCATGACGAGCACGCCGATAATCTGCGTCACCGACGTGATGAGCTGCGTCACGCTCTGGTTGAGCGACTGACCCAGCGTATCGACGTCGTTGGTGATGCGGCTGAGCACATCGCCCTTGCTGTGTCCGTTAAAGTAGCTCATCGGCACGACAGCGATCTTGGCGGCGATCTCCTTGCGCATGCGGTAGCAAATCTTTTGCGTGACGCCGGTCATGAGCCAGCCCTGGATGAGGCTGCAAACAGAGCTTGCCAGATACAGGCAGAGCAAAAAGCCGAGCGTCTTGGCGATCCAGGCAAAGTCGACATCGCCGGTACCGTTGACCTTGGCGACCAGGCCTTCGAACAGCTTGGTCGTAACCTGGCCGAGCACCTTGGGTCCCACAATGTTAAAGACGACCGAGCACACGGCAAAGGCGACGGCGGCAAGCACGGCAACCTTGTGTTGACCGATATAGCCGAGCAACTGCCGCATGGCGCCCTTAAAGTCCTTGGCCTTCTCGCCGCGGCCCATGCCACCCATGCGGCCCATGGGACCGCGCTGGCGGGTGGGCTTGGGAATCTGAGTCTTGGTCTCGTCTGCCATTAGTGCTCGCCTCCCTCCATAACGGCTGCAATTTCTTCTTGAGTGAGCCCCAGCTCCTCGGCGGAAAGCTGCGACTGTGCGATCTCCAGGTACGCCGGGCAGATGTGCAGCAGCTCCTCGTGCGTACCAGTGCCCACCACGTGACCGTCGTCGAGCACGATGATCTGGTCGGCGTGCATGATGGTCGCGATGCGCTGGGCTACGACAACGAGCGCGGCGTCGGTAACGTTTTTGGCAAGCTCTTCGCGCAGGCGCGCGTCGGTCTTGTAGTCGAGGGCGCTAAACGAGTCATCGAACACCAGGACCTCGGGCTTTTTTGCCAACGCGCGGGCGATGGCCAGACGCTGGCGCTGACCGCCCGAGACATTGGAGCCGCCCTGGCTGATGGGGGAGTCGTAGCCGCCCTCGCGCTCGGCGATAAAGTCCTCGGCTTGGGCGATGCGCGCGGCCTCGTGCATGTTCTCGTCGCTTACCATGTCGCCGGCAAACTTAAGGTTGCTCTCCACGGTGCCCGAGAACAGACGTCCCTGCTGCGGGATGTAACCAATGCGGCGGCGAAGCTCGGAAAGGGTCATATCGCGCACGTCGATGCCGTCGAGTGAAATGCTGCCGCCCGTGACGTCGTATAAGCGCGGAATCAGCTGTACGAGCGTGGACTTGCCCGAGCCCGTGGAACCAATGATGCCGAGCATCTGACCGGCATGCGTGGTGAAGTTCACGCCGCTAAGGACGTCGGCGCGGGCATCGGGATACTGGAAGCTCACGTCGCGGAAGGTGAGCTCACCGCGCGGTGCGCTGGCCGCGGGCAGTTTGGGCGAGGCGGGGTCGTTGATGCTCGTGGGGCAGGTGATGACCTCTTCCACGCGCTCGGCTGCGACCTCGGCGCGGGGCAGGATGACCGAAACCATGGTGAGGATCATAAACGCCATGACGATCTGCATGGTGTAGGAGATAAACGCCATCATGTTGCCGACCTGCATCACGCCATCGGACACGCCCTGCGCGCCAAACCAGACGATAAGCACGGTGATGCAGTTCATGACGAGCATCATGAGCGGCATCATAAAGCTCATGGCACGATTGGTGTAGAGCTGCGTGGTCATTAGGTCGAGCGAAGCCTTGTCAAAACGCTCGAGCTCATGCTCCTCGCGGTTGAACGAGCGGATGGGCATAAGGCCGTCGAGCAGCTCGCGGGCGGTGAGGTTCACGCGGTCCACAAAGCTCTGCATCTTTTTGAACTTGGGCATGGTGAGGCCCATAAGCACGCCGACGACGGCCGAGACCGCGATGATGGCCACAGCGATGGTCCATTCCAGGCCGGTGTGGTTGGCCAGGACGCGCATGACGGCGACGATGCCCATGACGGGGGCCATCAGGCACATGCGGATAAACAGGGTTGCGGCCATCTGAATCTGCTGAATGTCGTTGGTGCAGCGGGTGATGAGCGAGGCCTGGCTAAACTTACCCACCTCGGCCGGCGAGAAGTGCATAACCTTGTTGAAGGTCTCGCGGCGCAGGTCGCGTGCGATGGAACAGGCGGTGCGCGAGGCCACGGCGCCGGTCAGGATGGTGGCGATGAGCGAGATCAGGCACAGACCAAACATCGTGGTTGCCATGCGGCCCAGATAGGCGTTCTGCACGTCGGCGGGGTCGATGCCCTGCGCCTTGTACTCGTCTTGTACATAGCTCACGGCGCGTTGGGTCACGATGGAACCCGACATGGAGCCCATTTTGTCCGCCATATCGTTGGCGCCCTCGACGAGCTTGCCCTGGTCGATTAGGCCGCCTTCAACGCCTAGGCGCAGGCTCTTCATGGTGATCTTACCGCCGTCGGTATCAATCTGCTTTTGCATGTTCTGCGCTGCCGCGGCCTTCTGCTGCATCTCGGCGAGCTGCTCGGGCGTCATTGCCGCCATCTGCTCGGGGGTGGGCATGGCCTGGGCGGCGTTGTTGTTATTCTCGCTGGACGAACCCATCATGTCATCCATGGAGTTGGCGTCAATGCCCTGGTTGAACGAAAGGACGACGGTCTCGGGCAGGCTCACGATGTCGGCAATCTTGCCGCCGTCGGCGCGCTCCTCCTCGGTGCCCTTGTACGTTCGAATGCCGTTATTATCCGCCTTGCTAAACACGGCCTCCACAGCTTTGGCGTCCTTATCGCTCATAAAGAGTTCGAGGTCGTCGAGCGATTCGGTGCGAATGGTGTCAGGTACGGGCGAGGCGATACCGCCTTGCTGCACGCCCACGTCGACGATGTCGCTCATATACGTAGGCAGCGCTAGATCGGCGTTGCAGCTGATTACGATAAGTACGATAGCTGCGAACAGTGCCAGGACATGCTTTTTAAAGAGCTTGAGAATCCTCACTCGGCATCTCTCCTTTCTTGATTGCGGTCGATAATTTCGTTGGCACGCCTAAGAAGGCGCACCATCTCTTGGGTATCTGTTTCGCCGAGCTGCTCGAGGAAGGCCGCGGTGCGGTCCTCGAATTCCCGATGCTTGATTTCGAGATCATGGAATCCCTTGTCGGTCACCGTGACGTGTACGCGACGACGGTCGGTCTTTGAGTGCTCGCGCTCGACCCAGCCTTTGGCTTCGAGAGCGCGCAGGATATTGGCGATGCGGGCGCTCGAGACCCAGGCACGATCGGCGAGTTCGCTTGGCGTGAGCGAACCGCCAGCGAGCATGAGGGCGCGCATGACGGCCATCTCACCACTGAGGGCTTTGTCCGCAAAGCGCGAAATGCGCTGATGCATACTGCCGAACTCGGTAAGGAGCTGACGCCCAAGTTCACGGAAATCGGTATCTTTCACCGAAAACCCCTAACACTAGAAACTATTTTCGGTGAAAAATAATACCCCCACTCAACCATCCTATTCGGTAGATTTCTGGACATGTCCCAAAAATCTACTTGGCCACTAGGCAATATAAAGAGCGCATAAAGACTTAAAATAATTCAATTGCTGAAGCGTTTCAAAGAACTATCATGCCCGCGGTTAGGCGAGGGGTTGTCACCACCATGACGACTGGGACTCATTTATCGCCATGTGCGATGCTCCAACTTCCCGCAAGGAGACATCTGAATCAAGGGGGTTGGAGTCATGGCATTTGACTTCACGGGTAAAACCGCGATCGTTACCGGTGGCACTCAGGGCATTGGCCTCGAGATTGCCAAGGGTATCGTTGCGGGCGGCGGACACGTCGCGCTCATCGCAAGGAACGCTGCTAAGGGCGAGGCGGCTGTGGCCGAGCTTGGCGAGGGCAACAAGTTCTATCAGCTCGATGTCGCCGATGCGCCCAAGGCGCGCGAGACCGTCGAGCAGATTTTTACGGACCTGCCGCAAACCAACATCCTGATCAACTGCGCCGGTGTCATCAGCACCAAGAAGTTTGACGAGATCGACGACACCGAGTGGCGTCGCACCATCGACATCAACCTCAACGGCACCTTTACCATGATGAATGCCGTGTACCCGCACTTTAAGGCGGCACATGCCGGCACTATCGTCAACGTGAGCTCCGTTGCTGGCAAGATCGGCGGCGGCCTGCTCGGCACCGCGGCCTACGCGAGCTCCAAGGCCGGTGTCAACGGCCTTACCAAGGCGGTCGCCAAGGAGGGCGGTAAGTTCGGCATCCGCTGCAACGCTGTGTGCCCGTCGCTCACGCTTACCGACATGACGTCGATCCTTTCTGACGAGAACTCTCAGCGCATCATCAACGGTATTCCTCTGGGCCGCGCCGCCCAGGCCAGCGAGCCTGCGCAGATGGTGCTGTTCTTCGCTTCCGACCTCGCCAGCTTCGTGAACGGCGAGATCGGTGACTGCGACGGCGGCATCGTCCTGGACGGGTAATACCCCGCGGTAATCGTTTGGCGGCGACCCTGGCGAATCGGGGTTGTCGCTTTCTTTCTGACATAGACGCGTGCGGCTACGATTCGCATGCATCCAAAGGAGATATATATGAGTGAATCGACTGCGGTGGAGGCGCCGGCTGCAAAGGAGCCGTTCTTTAAGATGTCGTCCATCCCGGGCGCCAATATTTTGGTGCCGCTTTTGCTGGGCTGCTTGCTCAACACGCTATTCCCCGACCTGTTCAAAACGCTCGGCAGCTTTACGCTTGGCATGACCCAGCAGGGTGCAAGCCCACTCGTGGGCGCTTTTTTGCTCATCGTCGGTACGACGATTTCGTTTAAAAGTGCGCCTGCCGCCGCTGCACGCGGCGCCATCATCATCGCTGTCAAGCAGATCGTGGTCGTTGCCGTGTCGCTGCTCATCCTTTATGTATTCAACGACAACCTGTTTGGCATCTCTGCCATGGTGATGCTGGCGGCTTGCACCGGCGCCAACAACGCTATGTACGCTGGTCTGATGGGCACCATGGGCAACGAGGCCGAACGTGGCGCCGTCGCCATCACCACACTCGTTGTCGGCCCTCCGGTCACAATGATCGTGCTCGGCGCTGCTGGCCAGGCTCCGATCGGCTGGTCGCTCGTGGGCGCCATCCTGCCGATCGTCGTCGGCATTATTCTGGGTAACCTTTTCCCGAGCTTTAAGAAGATGATGGCTCCGGCACTTTCCGCCATCATCGTGCTCGTCTTCTTTGCCATGGGTTCGACCATGACCTTTGGCCAGCTCATCAACGGCGGTCTTCCCGGCATCCTGCTCGGCGTGATCTGCTCGGTGGTCTTTGCAATTCCCGTCATCGCGGTCGATAAGTTCACGGGCGGTACGGGTGTCGCAGGTGCGGCCATTTCGAGCTGCGCCGGAGCCAATGTGGCCACGCCTGCCGCCATGGCGAGTGTCAACGAGGCCATGTACGGTGGCGCCGTGCTCGCGACGGCTACGGCGCAGGTTGCAGCGTGTGCCATCGTGACGGCCATTTTGACCCCGCTGGTCACCAGCTGGTGCTACAAGCATTTTGAGGGCCAGGGTCACGGCGACAGCAAAAAGGCCGCGGCCGACAGGGTCACCGCAGCCGCTTAATGCCAAGCGGCAATCAAAGCTAAATAACTAGCCACGCCACAGGGCGGCCCCGGGGGAAATCCCGGGGCCGCCCTGCAGTTTCTGTGGGTCTCTGGGACACTTTACCCTGATAAAGCTGGCATAACAGCTAGAGTGAACGTCGTACAAAGGCAAGGAAAAATACCAAACAAATCGGTGAACGGTAGTTGTTCACGCTCGCATTTCCTGCGGATTTGTTAAAAACGCCCTAATGGTATAAAAAAAGAAACATATAACAGCCCTGATGAAGGGGGTGGCTATGTTATCCTTCTCAGACGGGTGAAATCTTGGGTTTTGGGTTGCAGTTCCAAGGTGGACAAACGTTTTTTCCTATACCAACGTGTGGTGAAGAACGGAAGAAGCCGGTCATTCAACCCGAACATTCAAGAATTCAATAAGCAGCGGTGTGAGAGAGCGCCGCATTATACGTAACTAGGAGCGTGGTTACACAATGCAGGAGGCATGGGAAGGCTTCAAGGAAGGCATCTGGACGGGAGAGGTTGACGTCCGAGACTTCATCCAGAAGAACTACACCCCCTACGAGGGCGACGAATCGTTCCTCGCCGGTCCGACCGAGCGTACCAAGGAGCTGTGGGGCGAGGTTCTCGACCTGCTGCTCAAGGAGCGCGAGCAGGGCGGCGTCCTCGATATGGACACCAAGACTGTCACGGGTATCGTGAGCCACCCCGCTGGCTACATCGATAACGCCCACCGCGAGAAGGAGACCATCGTCGGTCTTCAGACTGACAAGCCGCTCAAGCGCGCTCTGCACGTCAACGGTGGTATCCGCATCGCTTGCCAGGCTGCCAGCCAGCACGGCTACAAGATCGACGAGAACGTCGTCGAGCGCTACACCTTCGAGCGCAAGACCCACAACGCCGGCGTCTTCGATGTCTACACCCCCGAGATGCGTGCTTGCCGCTCGGCTCACATTATCACCGGTCTGCCCGATGGCTATGGCCGCGGCCGCATCATCGGCGACTACCGTCGTGTCGCCCTGTACGGCGTCGACTACCTGATCAAGGACAAGGAGGCCCAGAAGGCTTCCACCCCGACGGTCATGACCGCCGACAACATCCGCGATCGCGAGGAGCTGCAGGAGCAGATCCGCGCCCTCGGCGAGCTCAAGATGATGGCCGAGACCTATGGTTTCGATATTTCCAAACCTGCTACCAACACGCAGGAGGCCATCCAGTGGATGTACTTCGCCTACCTCGCTGCCGTCAAGGAGCAGAACGGCGCCGCTATGTCCATCGGCCGTACCTCTACGTTCATCGACATCTACGCTGAGCGCGACCTTGCCAACGGTACCTTTACCGAGGAGCAGATCCAGGAGTTCGTGGATCACTTCATCATGAAGCTCCGCATGGTCAAGTTTGCCCGTACCCCCGAGTACCAGGCCCTGTTTACCGGCGATCCGCAGTGGGTCACCGAGTCCATCGGCGGCATGGGTGTTGACGGCCGTACGCTCGTTACCAAGATGAGCTTCCGCTACCTGCACACGCTCGAGAACATGGGCACCAGCCCCGAGCCCAACATGACCGTTCTGTGGTCGACCCGTCTTCCCGAGAACTTCAAGAAGTTCTGCGCCAAGACTTCTGTCGCCAGCTCCTCGGTCCAGTACGAGAACGACGACCTCATGCGCGTTTACCACGGCGACGACTACGGCATCGCCTGCTGCGTGTCCTCCATGCGCATTGGCAAGGAGATGCAGTTCTTCGGCGCTCGTGCCAACCTGGCCAAGTGCCTGCTGTACGCACTCAACGGCGGTGTTGACGAGGTCTCCAAGAAGCAGGTCGGCCCCAAGTATCGCGCCGTCGAGGGCGACACGCTCGATTACGATGACGTTATGGCCAAGTACAACGACATGATGAAGTGGCTCGCTGGCGTGTACGTCAACTCGCTGAACATCATTCACTACATGCACGACAAGTATTGCTACGAGCGCATCCAGATGGCTCTGCACGACAAGCACGTGCACCGCTGGTTCGCTACGGGCATCGCTGGCCTTTCCGTCGTGGCTGACTCCCTGTCCGCCATCAAGTACGCCAAGGTTCACCCCGTCCGTGACGAGAACGGCATCATCGTCGACTTCGAGACCGAGGGCGAGTTCCCCAAGTACGGTAACGACGACGACCGCGTCGACCAGATCGCTCACGACGTTGTGCACCAGTTCATGGAGTACATACGCATGAACGACACCTACCGCAACTCCGTGCCCACGACCTCGGTTCTGACCATTACCTCCAACGTCGTGTACGGTAAGAAGACCGGCTCCACGCCCGACGGCCGCAAGGCTGGCCAGCCGTTCGCCCCGGGTGCTAACCCCATGCACAAGCGCGATAGCCAGGGCGCCATCGCTTCGCTGTCTTCGGTTTCCAAGCTCCCGTTCCGCGATGCCCAGGACGGCATCTCCAACACCTTCTCCATCATCCCGGGCGCGCTCGGCAAGGAGGACCAGGTGTTCTTTGGTGATATCGACCTTGATCAGCTGGGCGAGTAACTATTGTTAGTGCTATACTAACAATAACGATTACTGATTAGTGCGCCGGTTTCGGCCGGCGCCGATCGATTGAAGGAGACACATTATGAAGGTTTCTGAAGTTTCCGAGACTCAGGCCGATAACTTGGTCCACATGCTCGACGCTTACGCCGAGAAGGGTGGCCACCACCTGAACATCAACGTCTTCAACCGTGAGACGCTGCTCGACGCTCAGGCTCACCCCGAGAAGTACCCGCAGCTGACCATCCGCGTTTCCGGCTATGCCGTGAACTTCCACACGCTCACCAAGGAGCAGCAGGACGAGGTCATTTCGCGTACCTTCCACAACAAGTTCTAAAGGGACTCAACTCCCACCGGAGACCCGGTAAGGCCTACGCACTTTGCCTCTCAAACGTCCTCGCCGCTTCGCGGCTGCGGAATGTTTGCGAGGCAAAGTGCTCCCGGCCTTGCCGGGTCTCCTGCGTTATCGCACTTTAGGGAACCACGCTAAATTAAATTGGTGTCCTCGGACATGCAAGAAGCCCTCGCTGCGCACTTCGTGCGGCGAGGGCTTCTTGCGTCCTGCGGAATGTTTTGGGAGGTAGCCCAAACAGCCCCGGCGGGGGTCCTTTGTAGTCACCCTTTAGGCGGAACTCTCCTAATGGGTTGAGCGTTCTGGATACTTACTTGCTACCGTTTATCGCGTATAGCTACCGTTTGCGGAGTAAGTAACACTTAGTAATAAAGCGTGTAAAATCTCAGTTAAGAACGGAGTTTTCCAGGGAGACGCTGTCCTTTGTTTTGTGCAAGGGACGGCGTCTCTTTGGCGCTTGGAGGCCGTTCTGTAGCAGGACGGCGGACGTGCGTCACATATTAAAAAGTCAACGTCGAGATGGGTCGTGATAAGAATGGGCAAGTACGTAATCGTGGTTGAATCTGGTTCGGATGTGACGCCAGAGCTCTGCGAACGCTACGGCATCGTGCGTGTGCCCATGCATGTCACGATTGGTGACGAGACCGTCGAGGACGGCTCGATCGATCCGCTCGAGATCTATTCGCGCTGCAACGAGTTTGGCGTGATGCCCAAGACCAGCGGCTGCGCGCCGGCAGATTTCTCTCGCGTGTACGACCGCATTCACGCCGAGCAGCCCAACGCGACCATTTTGCATCTTGCGTATTCCGAGGCCACGACCTGTTCGCATCAGTCCTCGAAGATCGCGGCAGAGGGGCGCGACTACGTGTTCTCCATGGACACGCGTTTTGTCTCGGTGGGCCAGTCGCTTGTTGTCGTCGAGACCGCCAAATACATCGAGGCTCATCCCGATGCCACCGTCGACGAGATCTTTGCTTTTACGAGCTCCGTTATGGACCGCGTGTTGCTGGGCTTTGTTCCTACCGACCTTGCCTTCCTTAAGGCGGGCGGTCGCTTGTCCAACGTCGCGTTCCTAGGCGCCCATCTGCTCAAGATTAAGCCCTGCATCGAGGTAACGGGTGGCAAGTTCGTGGCGACCAAGAAGTTTCGCGGCTCTATGCTCAAGTGCGCCCGCGCCTTTATTGACCACATGGTTGCGAAGGGCGAAATTGACTACTCGCACATTGGCCTGGCGTATTCGGTAGGCCTTTCCGAGGAGCTGCGCGACGACATGGAAGTCTATGCGCACGACCTGGGCTTTAAGGACGTTACCTGGACTCAGGTCGGCGGCGTCATCTCGAGCCATTGCGGCCCGACCGCCTTCGGCGCGGTGCTCACGCTCAAGGCGTAACGCCTGGCGTCTATCGATTTCTATTGCCGCGGCGGCGGGCGGGTTGCGACAACCTTCCCGCCGCTTTTGCATGGGGCCAAATAGGACAATCCAATTGACCGCTAAACCGTTTCGCCATCAAACATATAGGCTAGAATGACTCTGGCATTTATGTATCTAAAAACCAATGAGAGGCAAGGTATCGGGAATGGCTGAGATGAAGCTCGAGGGTATGGACGCTCGTCCTGAGGACTCCGCGTTTGCCCTGGGCCGCGTGCATTCGATCGAGACGATGGGAACGGTCGATGGACCCGGCATCCGCTTTGTGGTGTTTGTTCAGGGCTGCCCCATGCGCTGTGCGTATTGCCACAACCCCGATACCTGGTCGGTTAACGGCGGCACCATGGTGACCGTCGAGCACCTGATGGACGAGTTCCAGAGCAACCATGAGTTTTACCGCAGCGGTGGTATTACGGTATCCGGCGGCGAGCCGCTCCTGCAGCCTGAGTTTTTGGCCGACCTGTTCCGCGCAATGCACAACAACCCCGATGGTCGAGTACATACCTGCTTGGATAGTTGCGGCTATGCGTTCGACCCCACGCATCCCGAGAAGTTCGATGCCGTACTCAACGAGACCGATATGGTGCTGCTCGACATTAAACACGCCGATCCCGTCGAGCATAAAAAGCTGACCGGTTGCGATCCTGCGCGCATCCTGGCGTTTGGCGATGAGCTGGCGCGTCGCAGGATCAAGGTCGTTATCCGTCACGTGGTAGTACCGGGCATTACCGACACGGCAGAGGAGTGCGAGGCACTCGGTCGTCTGATTGCCCCGTGGCATAACGTGGTGGGCCTGGAAATGCTGCCGTATCACACGATGGGCGTCGTCAAGTATGAGCAGCTGGGGATTCCCTATAAGCTCGAGGGCGTTCCACAGATGGATACCGCGCGCATGCCCGAGCTGCGCAACGCCGTCATGACGGGCATGAAAAAGCGCCGCGCGGAACTCAAAAACGCTATCGGCTAGGGGTAGCTCATTTGGGGCCGGTAGGGTGGAGAAGTAGCTAAAAGAGCCCCGTCCCAAAAAGACTGCTCTCTGGGTTGCGGTGAGATGTGCAACAGAATCGTGCCATTTGGATAAATACGCTTGTGGTTTCTTTAAAGACACCTTAAACGCTTCTGAATATCTTTGGAAAGAAATGCCTGCTCGGTATTATGCTGCTCGTATATGAACGGGAGCAGCCAGGAGACCACGTGCGAAACGACGCATCGCGGGACGAGCATGTGCCGCAGCATAGCAGCAGATATGAGACGAAGGGCACGTCTTCGCGTGGCCTTGCCGACGCTCGCATCCGCGTGACGAAGATTGCCGCCGTTGGGATGCTAACGTTGGCGGTTATTATCCTCGGAATTACCGCTAAAACCTACGCGTCGGAGCGAACGGCACACTCAGATGCGTCAACGGTACAGACGCAAAACAAAAAGGTCTCTAAATCTAAAGCCACCGCAAATCAAACCCTGTCGACAGCGAGCCTCAAGACGAGGCTTTCGAAGGCGGACTTTAACGATATTCCCTCAGGCGATACCGTGCAGACCTTCTCACTGGTTGATGACCAGATCCCCGCCCTGGAGGATGAGAGCCTCGCCGCGCTCCAAGATACCCTTGATCAGGCCCAGGAATTGGGCGACGTGGGCGTGGTGTTTTACGATCTGTCGAGCGGCAAGGGCGTGACGTATAACGCGAACGCCGAGGTGTACGGTGCGAGCAGCTACAAGGCGCTCTATGTACTCTACGTCTGCGAGTTACTGGTCGAGACAGGGCAAGTATCGCTCGATGATACTCTGGGCACCTATGGCGGCTACAGTATGGGCTGGCTGACGGTTCGCGACCTGATTGAGACCTCGGTCGTCAACTCGGATAACGACTCGTTTGTCGCGTTGCGTGCAACGTTTGATCAAGATGGCTACGAGGATTGGATTGCCGCACTCGGCGTCGAAGACGAGGTCGCGCTCGATCCAATGAGCGATTTCCCCACCTATTGCCCGCGCACCTCGGCCAAGTTGTGGCGCGAGATGAGCGAGTATTTGATCCGTGAGAGCGAGACGTCGCAATGGCTGTCGGGCCTTCTGGCCTCTACGACCCGGTCCTTTATCCGTGACGGCATTGCGGACGACCATGCCATGGTGCGTAACAAAGCCGGCTGGATCAGCGAGGCAGGTTGCAATGCGACGTGCGATGCTGGCCTCATCGATGTCGATGGCGACACCTACATTATGAGCATCATGTCATCGATGCCGTGGAGTGACCGTTCGAGTGAGGCCGTGGCCGCCATCGCCAAGGCGCTCTACGATACCCGCGCTGCGCTGGCCTAACGGCTTCGTATTGCGCGGTTGAGTCAAAATGCTGGTACCATACCGTGGATAAACAGTTTTCACAGGTTTGGGGGATGGTATGCCTACCATCGCAATCATCGGTGCACTCGAAAAAGAGGTTGCGCAGATTAAAGAAGAACTGAACGGTGCCCATGTGTCGCAAGAGGCAGGCTTGAGCGTTGTAAGCGGCGAGCTCAACGGTCTGTCAGTGGTCGCCACGACCGCTGGCATGGGAACCGTAAACGCCGCTGGTGCAACACAGCATCTCATCAGCAAATATGCTCCGCAGGCCGTTGTGTTTTCGGGCATTGCGGGTGGCTTAAACTCCAAACTCCATATCAATGACGTGGTTATTGGCAAGTGCCTGCGCTATCTGGATACCGACACGGCGCTCATCGCCGAGTCGGCGCCGGAGCTTGAGGAGTTTGCCTCGACACCGGCTCTGGTTGACATCGCCACCACCGTGCTTGCCGAACATGGGTTTATCGATGCTTACGCTTCTGATTCCGCTGCGGAGAAGGACCCTAAACAGTTCCTGGTTGGCACTATCGCTACAGGCGACCGCTTTGTAACGGGCGACGCCATGCGCACCGCCGCCATCGAGGCGACGCATGCCGATTGCGTTGAGATGGAAGGTGCTGCGATTGCCCATATTGCAGCCAAGAACGGTGTCGATTGTCTGGTGCTGCGTGCTATCAGCGATAATTGTGACGAGGCATATGACGCGTTTTGCGAGCGAGAGTTCGATTTGGACGAGTACGCCCGCACCGCGAGCGGCATTACACTCGATATCGTCCGCTGCATCGCCGCTGCGTAATCGTGCACCCCTATTGTAAGAACCTACGACCAAGGAGTATCCATGGCCGATTCCATTAACTACCAGCTTGCCAAGTTCGTCGCCAGCTACGGCAAGGTTTCGCAGATCCCCGAGTCCACCTGTCCCGAGGTGAGCTTTGTGGGCCGCTCCAATGTGGGCAAGTCGTCCATCATGAACAAGCTCTTTGGCCGCAAGAACCTGGTCAAGGTTTCGAGCACGCCGGGCAAGACGAGCAATATCAATTTCTTCGAGGCCGACGACGTGCACTTTGTGGACCTGCCGGGCTACGGTTTCGCCCGTCGTTCCAAGGCCGAGCGCGACCGCTGGGCCGAGCTCATCGGCGACTTCTTCGACTCCGAGCGCAGCTTTAACCTGGTTGTGTCGCTGGTGGACATTCGCCATGACCCCAGCAAGCTCGACCATGACATGATCGACTACCTGCAGGGCAACGAGTTCAACTTTATCGTCTGCCTCACCAAGGCCGACAAACTCAGCCGCACCCAGCAGGCACGCCAAGCGGCAGCCATCAAAAAGCAACTCAACGTCCCGGCCGAAAACGTAATCATCACAAGCTCCCAGACCGGCACCGGCATCGACGAGCTCAAGCGCCGCATTGCCGAGGCCTGCCTCTAGTAGGGGCTCTTGGCAGACAATAGTTTTCATCCATCTATATCACCCCAGTGATAGTTGTTGGTACACTATCACTGGGGTGATATTTTTATTTGGAGGTCGATATGGAGCTTTGGCACGGGTCGGAGGTTGTTGTCGAATGTCCGTCGTTGGATAAATGCAGACAATTCAATGACTATGGTCGCGGGTTTTATTGCACGCCACATGAGGAAATGGCGATGGAATGGGCATGCCGGACCGAGTCTGATGGCGTTGCCAATCGATATGAGCTTGATTTAGATGGCCTTTCGGTCTTGGATTTGGAGTCTGGGGAGTTTTCAATCCTCAATTGGCTTGCAATTCTGGCGAATAACAGAGAGTTCAATGTTTCGACGCCATTGGCGCGTGAAGGGCTTCGCTATCTACTTGATAACTGCTTAATTGATACATCTCCTTATGACGTTATTCGAGGCTATCGTGCTGACGACTCCTATTTTTCGTTTGCAAGACAGTTTGTCAGCGGCATGATATCGCTCAGACAGCTGCAACGTATCATGTGCTTGGGTGATTTGGGTATCCAATATGCCCTTATGAGCGAGCGCGCATTTTCGATGATTAGATTCTGCGATTGGAAGCGGGCTTCGGGGTCTGAGTTTTATCCCAAGCGTTTTGAGCGAGAGCAGAATGCTCGACGCAAATACTTGGATACGGTCAATGGGTTCGATTCCGAAGGTATCGACATTAGGGATTTAATGGCAGGGAGGGTTGATTTAAATGATCCAAGAGTTGACAGATCGTGGACCGAGTAGGACATATCCCGTCTACTACCTCGAGGACGCAATGAACAACCTCGGCGACTGCTTCGACTATGCCGTCAATGACTATGGAGCAGAAGGATCTGAAGTTGCTGAACTCTTTTGCCTGAGCGGGGTTGCTCGCGAGTTTGAACGCGGCAACGCATGGGTAGTGTCGGGGAAATCGGGTGTTGAGCTGTTCGCGCTTATCGCTGAAAGGTCGGGCTATCAAAACAGGCCTATACCGGACTGCACCTATCGATTTGAGAAGACGCCGGAATATTGGGCGGGCTGGATGCTGGCATACCTGCAGTGGCGCCTAGGAGAGTCTTTCGAAGATTTGCTGCATGTCGTTCCATTTGATGTGCTGCGCAGTCTGTATTACCCCTGGCACGAAGCCTCGGAGGAACGAGTGGTTCGCCTCGTCTGCGATATGGCGAAAAAAGCGTCCAGGCAAACCAAACTTGCGTTAGCAAGAAAGAAGCTTAAGAAAACCCAACAAGACCTAGCATACGAATCGGGTGTGTCACTCCGCTCAATCCAAATGTACGAGCAGCGCCAGAGAAACATCAATGAGGCTTCGGTAACAAGCGTGAGAGCCATAGCAAAAGCCCTCCACTGCAACATCGAAGACCTCCTAGAACCAGTCTTCGAATACAAGGAACCCAGTGCGGCGTAAACCAAGCACATAGTCGAAGTCTGTTGCTGGTAAGTGCTACAGCCTAGCAAGAGCCCCTATCAATAAAGGGCCATAATTTCAGCCCGGCGCCCTTTCAAAGCGTGGGTCCCTATAGACATCGCTAGCCACGTTGCCATAGGGCCACCCGGGGGCATCCCCTTAAAAACATTCCGCAGCACGAGGCCCGCTTATCCGCAGCTCCGAAGGAGCGCAATATTAAATCAGCGAATGCGATTATCCTGTCGAGGTCGCGTAGGTCTCCTTGGGGCTTCCCCTGAAAACAATCCGCAGATCGAATTGCCCCGTCGCGCGAAGCGCACGACGGGGCAATTCATGATCGAGGACGTTTTCAGGGGAAGCCCCAAGGAGACCGGTGAGAGCAATGAGACAGGGCGCTACAGGTACTCGATTTGAGCGCCCTCGGTGTCGCACGTCAGAATGTGCGTCTCACACTTGGGGAACTGCTCACGCAGCTTGACCTGCAGGAATTTTGCCACGATGGTGTCGTCGGTCACAGCCATAAGGGTAGAGCCCGAACCGCTGATCCAGATGGTCTTGGCGCCGCCGTTAAGGCAGGTGTCGCGCACAGCGTTGTAGTCGGGAATCAGGCGACGACGATAGGGCTCCTGGATGCGGTCGTCATTGGCGGCGGCAATCAGGTCGAGGTCGCCAGCCTCCAGGCCTCGCGTCATGCCGGCGATACGGCCCATTTGCCATACGGCGGTGGAGAGCGGAATCTCCTGCGGCACGACCTTGCGCGCCTCGCTCGTGTGAACCTCGTAGGGCGGAATCACGGTAATAAAACGCAAGCGATCGCTCACCTCGTAGCGCAGGCACTGGGGGAGCGAATCGGTCGGCGTAAAGGAGCAGACGGCGCCGCCCAGGATGGCGGGAGCGACGTTATCGGGATGGCCCTCGACCTCGGTGGCAATGCGGACGAGCTCAGCGCGGTCGACGGTGTGGCCTGTCAGTGCGGCGGCGGCCATAATGCCAGCGACGACGCAAGTGGAGCTGGAACCCAGGCCGCGAGCGACGGGTACATCGGTTTGAATGTCGATGGCAACGGGAAAAGCCGGCTCGCCCCATGCGGCCAGCGCATCGACAAAGCTGACGTAGACCAGGTTGTTCTCGTTTTGGAACTCCTCGGGGCAGCCCGTGATGGTGAGCTTGTCAGCGCGCTCGAAGGTGAAGTGCGAGTAGAGGCTGACGGCCATGCCGAGGGTGTCGTAGCCGATGCCCAAGTTGGCGCTGGTTGCTGGGACGGTGATTTTGATCATGTGGGTCCTCCTGGCGTGCCTGGCTGTTTAGTTCGCTGCTCGGGCAGTCCTGCGCAAGACGGAAAGCACATTAAGTGCTTTCCTTTGCGTGCGGAACTCGCGACGAACTAAACAGCCAGGCACGCTGTGCGCGTTCGTCATCATCCCGGGGGTTATCTGATAAAAGAAGGTGCGCCGGCTTTCGCCGGCGCCTAATGAGGGTTTTAGTTGGTAGCCATCTTTTTTGCTGCAGACTCGACGTAGCTTGCCATCTCATCGACGTCACAGACGTCTTCGAAGCGGACGGGTTTGGACTCGAGCTCGGCGAGCTGTGCCGGTGCGGCCGTATTGGTGGCCTGCTCGAGCACGCGCATGGCCTCAAAGTCGTCCTCGGGAACGTTGAGACCCAGAGCATCGCAGCAGGCACGCGGGAACTTGTAGGGGCTGGCGGTCGAAAGCAGCACACGGGCCTTGGCCCCCTCGGCGGGAGCGACCTTTTCAAAGACGTGATAGCCGCAAGCGGTGTGCGGGTCGATCACGTAGCCGTTCGCATCCCAGCAGCTCTTGATGGCAGCGCGCACCTCGTCCTCGCTGGCCCAGCCGCAGCCAAAGACGCTCTGAATCTTTGCCAGCAGGTCGGCGGGAACCTCATAGTGACCAGTCTTTGCCAGCTGCTCCATAAGGCCGGCAACAAGCTCGCAGTCGCCATCGGACAGGAAGTAGAGCATGCGTTCCAGGTTGGAGCTGATGAGGATGTCCATCGACGGCGAGATGGTCGTGAAGAACGGACGGTTGCGGTCGTAGACGCCGGTGGTCAGGAAGTCAGCCAGCACGTTGTTCTTGTCGCTCGCGACAATGAGCTTGGCGACGGGCAAACCCATGCGCTTGGCATAGTAGCCGGCCAGGATATCGCCAAAGTTGCCGGTCGGTACGCAGAACTCCACAGCGTCGCCGGCCTCGATGGCGCCGGCGCGCAACAGCTGCGCATAGGCGGCAAAGTAGTAGACGACCTGCGGCACCAGACGGCCGACGTTGATGGAGTTGGCACTCGAAAGCACCGTTCTGGCGGCCTCCAAGCGCTCGGCAAGCTCCTTATCGGCAAAGATGCGCTTGACGGCACTCTGGGCATCGTCGAAGTTGCCGCGAATGCCGCAGACGGCGACGTTATCGCCTTCCTGTGTGGACATCTGCAGATTCTGCACGCGGCTGACTTTGCCTTCGGGATAAAAGACGGTGATGCCCGTGCCCGGAGCGTCGGCAAAACCGGCGAGTGCGGCCTTGCCGGTGTCGCCCGACGTGGCGGTGACGATCATGATGCGCTCGGCGCCGCCGTCCTTGGCGGAAGTGCGGGCCATGAGGCGGGGGAGCATCTGCAGGGCGACGTCCTTAAAGGCACTCGTGGGGCCGCCAAAGAGCTCCATCACATAGGTCTGAGGGGCGTCAGCGCCCGGCGCAGCGTCGAGTTTGACGAGCGGCGTAACCTCTTCACTCGCGAACGTGCCGCGATATGCCTCATTCACACAGGCCGAAATTTCTTCGCCCGTGTAATCATTCAGTAACATTCCCAACACATCTTGAGCGATTTCAAAGTACGATTTATCTGCAAGCGAGCTGATATCGACCTGCTGGGTGCCGAGCTCGTCCGAGACAAACAAACCCCCGTCGGGAGCGATGCCGGTGCGGATTGCCACCTTACTTGAGCACGATAAAGTGCGTCCTCGTGTACTATGATAAGTTCCCATATAACACTGCTCCTCGGATGCCTTGGTCCCAATCGGTGAAACCATGGTATCAGAGCGCGCAAAACAGGTTCGCAGAGGCTTTTAGAAAGGTAACCTCCAGCCCATGATTAAGATTGCCAAATTTGGCGGCTCGTCGGTCGCCGACGCCGAACACTTTAAGAAGATCAAGGCCATCGTCGATGCCGACCCGGCCCGCCGTTTTGTGGTGGTTTCCGCCTGCGGTCGCCGCTTTAAGGGCGACACCAAGGTGACCGACCTGCTCTACCTGGTTAACGCGCACGTTAAGTATCACGTGTCGTGTGAGGAGCTGCTCGAGGACATTGGCCAGCGCTATTTTGATATCGCTGACGAGCTGGAGCTCACCTATCCCATCCGTGAGGAGTTCGCGGCCTTTGCCGAGCGCGCCCGCTCGGGCGGCTACTCCACCGAGGAGCTTGTGAGCCGCGGCGAGTACTTCACCGCTCGCCTGATGGCCGAGTACCTGGGCCTGCCGTTCCTGGACGCCGCGACGGTTGTGGCGTTCCATCACGACGGTACGCTCAGCATGAACCGCACCTCCGAGCTGGTGCAGGAGTACGGTCAGCAGGGCGGCTTTGTTATGCCCGGTTTCTACGGCGCGACGCGTGAGGGCCAGATTAAGCTGCTCGATCGTGGCGGCGGCGATATCTCGGGCTCGATCCTGGCCAAGTGTCTGGACGCCGACCTTTACGAGAACTGGACCGACGTTTCGGGCTTCTACTCTGCCGATCCGCGTATTGTTCCCGAGGCTCAGCCCATTGCGCGCGTTACCTACGAGGAGCTGCGCGAGCTTTCGTACATGGGCGCAAGCGTCCTGCACGAGGAGGCCGTGTTCCCCGTGCGCGAGGCGGGTATTCCGCTGGTCATCAAGAACACCAATGCGCCGCAGGACCCCGGCACCATCATTAGCGAGACGGCTGATGAGGGCGAGGCGGAGCCCATCATTACCGGCGTGACCGGCAAGCGCGGTTTTGTCGCCATCAACGTAGCCCGCGATCGCACCAAGCCCCGCGTCGGCTTTATGCGCCGTGCACTTTCGGTCTTCGAGCGCTATGACGTTTCCGTCGAGCACATGCCCACCGGCGTCGACCGCTTTGGCGCCGTGGTGCAGGAGCAGGATGTGCACGATTCGCTGTACTCGCTCGTGGGCGACATCCAGCAGGAGGTTGAGCCGCTCGAGATTGAGGTTGTCGAGGGCCTGGCGCTCATCGCGACCGTCGGCCGTAACCTGCGCGGCCGCGCAGGTATTTCTGGCCACCTGTTTGGCATGCTCGGCCAGGCTGGCGTGAGCGTGCGCATGATTTCGCAGAGCTGCGACGAGATCAACATCATTATCGGTGTCGAGGATAAGGACTTCGACCTGGCGATTCAGACCATTTACCGTGCCTTCTCCGACGAGAACGGCATTGTGAAGGTCTCCGATCTGGAGGCTCCTGCACCGATTGAACCCGCCCTGGCTGCCCTCCACAAATAGCGACCATCCCGGTAGATTTTTGGGATATGTCTAGAAATCTACCTTTTGGCGCATGAGTGGGTTTTTGAGGCATGTTCCAAAAAATCTAGCGCGGGGCGTTTCGTTTCGGTTTCGTTTCGACGGGGTGGGTTTCGTGTCCGCCCCGTTCTTGTATACACTGGGCAAGAATATCCTGCCTGCTCGGCGTGCGGGCAAAAGCCACAACCTTTAAAGGGGGAAGCATGAAACAGTACACGGTTGCTATTTTGGGCGCGACGGGGGCCGTGGGCACCCAGATGCTCGAGTGCCTCAACGAGCAGGAGTTTCCGGTTGGCAAGCTCAAGCTGCTGGCGAGCGCGCGCTCTGCGGGCAAGACCGTTGAGTTCCGCGGCGAGCAGGTTGTTATTGAGGAGGCTTGCCCCGAGGCCTTTGAGGGCTGCGACATCGTACTCGGCGCTGCCGGCGACGATATCGCCAAGGAGCTGCTGCCCGAGGCCGTCAAGCGTGGCGCCGTCGTGGTCGACAACAGCCACGCCTTCCGTATGGATCCCGAGGTGCCGCTCGTCGTGCCCGAGATCAATGCCGACGACATCAAGTGGCATCACGGCCTTATCGCTAACCCTAACTGTGCAACTATCATCGGCCTGGTTCCCACCTGGCCGCTGCACAAGCTCGCCGGCGTGAAGCGCATGATCGTCTCGACGTACCAGGCGGCTTCGGGCGCTGGTGCTCCCGGTATGGCCGAGCTCGAGGCCCAGCTGGCCGCCCTGGGTCGTGGCGAGGAGATTCCCGAGCCGCGCGCATTTGCCGCCCAGTTGGCGAGCAACCTGATTCCGCAGATTGGCGGCGTCAAGGAGGAGGGCTTTACCTCCGAGGAGATGAAGTTGCAAAACGAGGGTCGCAAGATTATGCACCTGCCCGAGCTGCGCGTGAACTGCACTTGTGTGCGCGTGCCTGTGCTGCGCTCGCACTCCGAGAGCATTACGCTCGAGTTTGAGCGCGACATTACGGTCGAGGAAGCCCGTGCTGCGCTGGCTTCTGCCCCGGGTGTCAAGCTGGTCGACGACCTGGGTGCCGAGGATGCGCACGACCGATTCCCCATGCCGATGGACACCTCCGACCAGGACCTGATTTGGGTCGGTCGCGTGCGCCGCGACATCTCGAACCCCGAGGCCGCGCGTGGCATCACCTTCTGGTGCTGTGGCGACCAAATCCGTAAGGGCGCGGCAACCAACGCCGTCCAGATCGCCAAGCTGCTCTGCGAGTAGCGGTGGAACTGTCCGGCGGGGGCCGGGCTCAGCTTTCAGAACGTCCTCGATCATGTGCGGCGCCTTGTCCTGCTCCTTCGGAGCCGCGGACAAGGCGCCGCACTGGTCTGCGGAGTGTTCTGAAAGCTGAGCCCGGCCCCGCCTGCGGTGACTCGGCTGCGAGCGGCCTGCGATGGGGCCGTTGTTGGTTGGGGCCGCTGGGCTGATGTGAGGGCGCGTGGCCGTTGCGGGCCCTGGTCCCGGCGGCGGCCTCGGCGCTTTGCGCCTGTCTCCTTTGGGGACTGCGGGTCCGTGACGGCAGCTGCGGCGCTTCGCGCCTGCTGCCTGAGGTGACTTTGGGGTTGGGGTGAATTGAAGTTGAATACTTTTCCCGAGAAGTGAACGACCTATTTTGGACCCCCGAAGCATTGACATATTTTGACCGCTATTTCCTGCGGCTTTGCTGCGCGAATCCTGCGGTTTTGTAATCAAAAAGTGTGGATGCTCCGGGGCCTCGTTTTTACTCGTTCACTTCTCGGGAAAAGTATTAGAGCTCAGCTGGCATGGGTACCGCTCTGGCGTCGAAGCCCCGCGTCTTCTCCGCTTGATTGGGGAAAGCGGCCTCGCTTAAACAATTACGAGCCTGCCCGGGCGTATCAGACAGGTTGTCTGCACAATTCGCGGTATTATGGTGCGGAGTTTTGAAAGGAGCCGCTGGTGGTCACGACGACGTTTGCTTCGCCTTTGGGCGAAATCCTGCTTGCCGCTGATGGCCGCGGCCTGACGGGGCTTTGGTTTGAGGGGCAGGAGCACTTTGGCTCCACGCTTCTCCGGGAAGACTCCGAACATGTTGAAGGGGCCGATGCGGTTTCCGGTGCTGGTGGCATGTCGTCGGCGAGTCCGGCTCATGGTGCGGCTTCTTCGGTGCTTGAGCGTTCGTGGGCTTGGCTGAATGCTTATTTTGCAGGGCAGGAGCCTCTGTATACGCCGCCGTTGCATATGATCGGTACGGCGTTTCAGCGTGAAGTCTGGTTTGAGCTGCTTTCTATTCCGCGTGGCGAGGTCGCCACGTATGGCGAGATTGCGGCTCGTGTCGCCGCCCGCCATCGGGTGCCGGGGAACGAGGACCCCGTTGTGTCTCCTCGTGCGGTGGGAGCTGCGGTCGCTCGCAACCCTATTTCGATTATCGTGCCGTGCCATCGCGTGGTTGCCGCCGACGGCTCGCTTAACGGATATGCCGGCGGGCTCGATCGCAAGGAGTGGCTGCTTCGGCTTGAGGGCGCGTACGAGGACTAGCGTTCGAGCACTTTGCATAGCCAAGATGCCGTGAAAGAACGGGACACGCTTTCCGAATGGAGACTCAGACGGAAACCACGTCCCGGAATTCCGTTTTAAAGCGGGATGCGCTTTCCGAATGGCGTCCCAAGCGGAAACCGTGTCCCGGAATACAGCCTCAGAGTGGGACGCCGTTTCCGGTTGAGACCACCTGCTTGGACATCTTTCTACGCTCGCTCTTGCAGGGCGTAGATCGACTTATCCATGTTGAACAGGTAAGCCACGACGCAGACAATAAAGAACATCGGCAGATTACCAAAGCCGAAGACTTCGCAGCCAATAAGGATGGGTGCGAGCAGCGTATTGGTGGCGCTGCCAAAGACGGCTGCGTAGCCCAGCGCGGCGCAGAACTCGGCGGGCATGCCGAGAATCCCGGCGAGTACGACACCCAGGCTGGCTCCGATGGAAAACAGCGGCGTCACCTCACCACCCTGATATCCTGCGGCAAGTGTGGCGATGGTGAGTACGAATTTGAGCGCCCAGTCCCAAGGCATGATGGTGACCTTACCGTTACCGTTGAGCGCCGCCGATATCAGGTTGGTGCCAAGGCCGCAGTATCGACCCTGCCACAGTGCGAACAGAATCGCCGATAGCGCGATGCCGATAGCGGCGATGCGCGCATAGGGGTTGGGGAGCAGCCGCGCCGCAAGGGTCTTGGTATGGGCAAGGCACCAGGCAAAAGCTCCACCTACCATACCAAACGCGATGCCTAGTACCGCAAGCCGTCCAAGACCGGGGAGGTCAAGCGCGCATGAGGCGACAACGGCGACCTCGAACTTCTCGAGTCCCAGGACACCGGAGGCCATACTTGCGGCGAGCGAGGCTGTAAGCGCGGGAAACAGCGCGCGGTATTCCATGCGTCCTGCGACCAGTACTTCGATAGCAAAGACCGTGGCAGCAAGGGGCGTTCGAAAGAGCCCGGCAAAGCCGGCGGCCATGCCGATAAGCAAAAACGTGTTGCCGGGGTCTCGGAAAGGTAGACGTCGGCCGATCCAATGTGAGACGGTTGCACCGATCTGCACGGCCACACCCTCGCGTCCCGCACTGCCGCCAAAGAGGTGCGTCCCCCACGTGCTCAGCATAATGAGCGGCACCAAGCGCGGCGAGATGGCGTCCTCACGCCCGTGGCCTACGTCGAATACCAGGCTCATGCCGCGGTCGGTGCCCTTGCCCCAAGCGCGGTAGGCAAACACGATGGCAAGGCCCATAAGGGCGAGGAAGGGGAGGAGCAGGGTGATGTGCTCGTCGCGGAAGGCGCCGATCGCCAAAAGCACGCGTCCAAAGAGCGCGCAGATGGCGCCAACGATGATACCGACGGGGATTCCGACGGCACCCATAAGCACAAGACCGCTATAGGTGTTGAGCAGACGTTTGATTCTGCTCGATGCGCTGCTTTCCGACACTTCTCCTCCAAAACAAAAAAGACTCCTGCCGCAGCGTGATGCCTAGGGGCATCACGTAACAGCAGAAGTCATCAGCAACAAGGCGGTTTAGGGTAACGCGGCAGCTTGGCTGGCGCACCCAACGGAGACATTCATTCCGCAGTGGCATCATAGCGGTGGATACGGTTTGGGTCAAATGGTTGCCGTGGACAGTCCTGGTGCCTGCCCGCACCCTCGTTTCCCCATATAAAACCTGCCAAAATAAACCTGTCCCTTTTTGGTCGGTGCGAAATGGGTAATACTAAAGAGTTATCCGACCAGATGGGAATTAATCGATGGCTTATATCGAATTCAAAGACGTCGTCAAAGCATACGGCGAGGGTGATGCCCGCATTCACGCGCTGGACGGCGCGAGCTTTACGGTCGAGCGTGGCGAGCTCGCCATCATTTTGGGTGCTTCGGGTGCCGGCAAGACCACGGCGCTCAACATTCTGGGCGGCATGGATACGGCGACTTCCGGCACCGTAACGGTGGATGGGCGCGACGTGAGTTCCGCCAATGAGGCGCAGCTCGTGGAATACCGCCGCGCCGACGTCGGCTTTGTCTTCCAGTTCTATAACCTGGTTCCCAACCTGACGGCGCTCGAAAACGTCGAGCTTGCGGCGCAAATCTGCCCCGATTCGTTCGATGCCGAGCAAACGCTTCGCCAGGTTGGCCTGGGCGAGCGCCTCGCCAACTTCCCCGCGCAGCTTTCGGGCGGCGAGCAGCAGCGCGTGTCCATCGCCCGCGCACTGGCCAAGAACCCCAAGCTGCTCCTGTGCGATGAGCCCACGGGTGCCCTCGACTACAAAACCGGCAAGCAGATTTTGCAGCTGCTGCAGGATACCTGCCGCAAGCAGGGCATTACGGTCATCATCATCACGCACAACTCCGCGCTCGCGCCCATGGCCGATCGCCTGATCTGCTTTAAGAGCGGTCGTGTGGAGAGCGAGACGGTCCAGCAAAATCCCGTGCCTATCGAGACGATCGAGTGGTAGCGCCCATGGACCAAGATCGCCAAAACAGCCAAAACCACGATACGGAGCACGTGGGTCACGATCGGGAGTTCGCGACCTACCGTACCGCTCAAAGCTCAAATGATATGGCGCCGACGGTTTTTCGCCGTGGCATCTCCCGCACAATCCGAGGCAGTCTTAAGCGCTTCCTATCTATCGTGGTCATTACCGCGCTCGGCGTGAGCGTGATGTGCGGTCTTAAGGCGGGCTGCGAGGATCTTCGCGATTCGGTCGACGTCTATTTTGACCAGCAGAATGTCTATGACATTAACGTGCAGTCGACCTATGGCCTTACGCGCGACGATCTTGCGGCCATTCAAGAGGTCGACGGCGTCGAGACGGCCGAGGGCATCTACACCGAGACCGCCTACACCGCCGTGGGTACCACGCGCGAGCGTGTAGTCGTGCAGAGCCTTTCCAGGAAGAATATCGATCAACCGGTGCTGGTGAGCGGCGATTTGCCCGAGAGCGCCGGCGAGGTCGCGGTGACTTCGAAGTTCCTGAAGGCTTCGGGCAAAAAGCTCGGCGACACGGTGAGTTTTGCCGCCAATGACGCGAGCTCGTCGAACCAAAGCGCCAAGGACCAGTTTGCCGCGGGTGATTACACCATTACGGCCGAGGTCCTCGATCCTACTGATGTGAGCTCCGACTCGACAGTCAACGCCTTTCGCGCTGCTTCGGCTGCGGACTATAAGTTCTATGTGAGCGAGGATGCCGCGACATCTTCTTCCTACTCCGCGGTCCACGTGATCGTCGAGGGAGCCAAGAGCCTCAACTCCTATTCAGATGCCTACACGACAAAGATCAACGAGGTCAAGGGTAATATCGAGAAGATTCGCGACGAGCGTGAGAAGGTGCGCGCCCAAGAGCTGACGGTCGACGCGCCGGCAAGCTTGGATGCCTCCGAGCGCCAGGCGAATATGCTCTTTGGGATTGAGCAGGACAACATCAACCGCATGCCCCAGGGCAGTGAGGAGCGCGCTCGGGCTCAGGCCGATTTGGACCAGCGCCGCGCCGCCACCGACCAGCAGTTTGCCGATGCACGCGCCGAGCTTTCCGATCTGGGCGAATGCACTTGGTACATCCAGGATCGCGGTAACATCGCAAGCTACTCAAGCGTCGAGAGCGACAGCTCTTCGATTGAGGCCATCGCCACGGTTTTCCCATTTATTTTCTTTGTCGTAGCCGTACTCATCAGCCTTACCACCGCCACTCGTATGGTCGAGGAGGAGCGCACGCTCATTGGCCTGTACAAGGCGCTCGGCTATTCACGCGGGCGAATCCTGTCCAAATACGTGGACTACTCGCTGTGGGCATGTCTGTTCGGCGGCGTACTCGGCAACATCATCGGATTTGTGGGGTTGCCGCTGTTCCTGTTTACGGTGTTCGACGACATGTACTCACTGCCCCAGATGCTGCTTTCGTACGACATCGTGTCCTCGATCGTCTCGGTGGCGCTGTTTACCGTGGGCGTGGTGGGTGCCACGATTATCGCCTGCCGCCACGAGATGGCCGAGACCCCAGCCTCGCTTATGCGTCCCAAGGCCCCGCGAGCCGGCTCGCGCATCTTGCTTGAGCGCATCGGCTTTATTTGGCGCCGCATGGGCTTTTTGAACAAGGTGGCAGCGCGTAACCTGTTCCGCTACAAAAAACGTGCCTTTATGACCATCTTCGGTATCGCCGGCTGCACGGCGCTCGTGATCTGCGGTATGGGCATCCGCGATACGTCGGTGGCGCTTTCGCCCAAACAGTATGGGCATATCACGCGCTATGACTTGCTGGCGGTCGCCAATCCCGATGACTATGCTCAGACGTGTGCGGCGCTGGAAGAGCGTAGCGCGGCCAGCGACTCCGGCGTACGCGTGACCTCGACCCTGCCGATTATGACCGACAACGTCACCTTTACGTTTGGCGGTAGGAGCGAGACCGTACAGCTCATCGTGGTGCCCGACGACCGCACGGGTGACTTGGGCGATTACGTGCGCCTGGAGGATGAGTCCAAAGAACCGCTCGCCCTGCGTGACGGGGACGTGTATTTAAGCAAGAGTTCACAGCTGGTGCTGGGGATTCAGCCGGGCGATACGGCGCAGGTCCAGGATTCGTCGCTCAATGTTACCAAGGTCAAGGTTAGCGATATCTCGCTTAATTATTTGGGCAACACACTTTATATGACGCAGGGCACCTATGAGCGCGCGTTCGGCCGAAGCGCGCGTCTTAACGGCATCTTTGTGCTGCTTAAGGGCTCGTCGGCCGACCAGATTGCGTTTAGCAAGAAGCTTAAGAGTGACGGTTGGCTTACGATTTCGAGTACGGCCGAGCATTGGGAGAACTATGAGTCGAACTTTACGATTATCAATTCGGTCGTAGTGCTTGTGACCTTTATGGCGGCGTGCCTGTCGTTTGTGGTGGTGTTTACGCTGTCTAATACGAATATTTCGGAGCGCGAACGCGAGCTGGCGACCATCAAGGTGCTGGGCTTCCGCCGTGGCGAGGTGCACCACTACGTCAATAAGGAGACGTTGATCCTTACGGCGATTGGCACCGCACTGGGCGTGCCGCTGGGTGGCCTGCTTGCCGAGAGCTTTACGTACGTTCTTCAGATGCCGTCGCTGTACTTTGATGTTGAGGTCGAGCCGCTGAGTTTCGTGCTCGCTGTGGTGCTTTCGTTTGGCTTTACGATTATCGTCAACCTCGTCACCAACCGAACCCTCAACAAGATTGATATGGTCGGTGCCCTCAAGAGCGCCGAGTAACCTGTTCTTGGATTCAAGTTGTAGCGAGCTGTGACGTGCCGCAGTCGCTTTTTTGTATAAACCGCCCCGCAGAATGCATATTTTGGCGGGGCGGTTGCTTTTTACCCGCAGGTACCCCCAGGGGCGGCGTGCAAATTCCGGAGAATTCAGCATTCCGGAGTCCACGAGTATGGGAGCGGGCGCACAAAACTGCGCTGAAAGCCCTGATTCTGAGCTCCCAACGCCTCAAGAGCCGCTCGTTTTTACAAGATGTGGCCCATGGCGCCTGCCTTTCGCCCAAAATTCAGTATGCAGGCACCCTCGGCTGCTGAAAACTCCCAAAAATGCACGGCGCCTCCTGCCCTAGGCACCCGCAGCAAGAAGACGAATAGCCTCGGCGAGCATGTAAACGCAGGGCCCTCCGACCCCGACCGACGATTTCGATTGGCGACCTTTGACGGAGTCAAGGGAGGAGCCAAATCGAAATCGTCGGTCGGGGTCGGAGGGCCCGATGGGATGGATTTCGGCCGAGGCTATTCGTCGCCGAAGCTGATGCCCAGCGCCTTGGCCTCGCGTACCAGGTCGCTCTGGGGATCGACAAACTTGAGCTTGCCGGCGACCTCCTCGAGCGGCATGTGGCACATCTTGCCGTCACGCAGGGCAATCATGTAGCCAAACTCGCCGCGTAGGCAGCCCAGTGCCGCCTCAACGCCGCACTGGGTCGCAAAGATGCGGTCCTGGGCGTCGGGCTGACCGCCGCGCTGCGTGTGGCCGGGGATGGCGACGCGGGTCTCGCGACCGGTCTTGGCCTCGATCTCCTTGGCAATGTCGTAGACAATCGACGGACTCGTGCGCTCGGCGAGCTTCTTCTTGTACTCCTTCTTGGGCAGCGCCGCGTCCTCCTTGGAGATAGCGCCCTCGGCGACGGCCACGATCGTAAAGCGGCTGCCGGTCTCCATGCGATGCTCGATGGTCTTGATGACGTTACCCATGTCGTAGGGAATCTCGGGAATCAGGATGACGTCCGCGCCGCCCGCGACGCCGGCGTACAGCGGGATCCAGCCAACCTTGTGGCCCATGATCTCGATAACGAACACGCGGCCGTGACTCGAGGCGGTGGTGTGGATGTCGTCGATGCACTTGGTGGCGACATCGATGGCGCTCGTAAAGCCAAACGTCATTTCGGTGCCCCAGGTGTCGTTATCGATGGTCTTGGGCAGAGCGATAACGTTGAGGCCCTCTTCGCGCAGGCGGTTGGCAGTCTTGGTGGAGCCGTTGCCGCCCAGCATAAACAGGCAGTCGAGTTGCAGCTTGTGATAGGTGTGGACCATCGCGGGCACCTTCTCGACACCGTCGGCCTCGGGAATGTCCAGGCGCTTGAACGGCGTGCGGCTCGTGCCCAAAATGGTGCCGCCGCGGGTGAGGATGCCGCTAAAATCGGCAGGCGTCATGACGCGGAACCTGCTGTAGATAAGGCCCTGGTAGCCGTCCTCAAAACCATAGATCTCGATAGGTTCTTCGCTATTGGTCATAAGCGTTTTGACGATGCCGCGCATGGTGGCGTTGAGCGCCTGACAGTCGCCGCCACTGGTAAGAAGACCGATCCTAAGCATGATGAATCCTTCCGGGCAAGTTATAACATGCGCATAAGTTTACCCCCGCACACTGTTGATACGGGGGTAAAACGTGTTAGCTCAAGCGTATAGAAATGTAAACAACGTCAGGCGAGCGTAAGGTCGACGGGCCTGGCTCCTTACAGCGCGAAGGCGTCGACGTCGCCCCAGTGGCGGCGCAGCGTAATAGCGGCGGCGGGTTCGGTATTGTCAAAGACGACCGACCATTGCGTATTGCTGGTGATGTCTTCCGGATTGGGCTCTTGCGCTGCGGCGCGCAGGGCTTCCCAGGCAATCGTTTCGTCCTGGGCACCGACATGGGCGTCAAGGACATCGGCAATTGCGACGGCGCGCTCTTTACCATGGCCCAGCTCGCCGTTCTTTTGGTTGGGCAGCACTTCGTCGCCATAGCAGGGGTAGAAGTTCGTAACCTGGCGTACAGGAGTCGATTTGAAAGCGCGGTCCGGATCGTGCGGATCCCACTCTGCTACGCGCGCGTCACCGGTGGCGTCGTTGATAAAGAAGTGATAATCGCGTCCTGCCATGGCGTGCATGTCGTAGGCGGAAAGCAGGTCGACAGCTTCTTGCGTGGTGGCGGCACGGTCGAGCACCAGACGGATGGCGAGCGAGGTATTGATGACAGGGCGTTGCGTGTCCTGGTCACAGGGCTTGGAATCCAGGGTGAGTACGGCAACGGACACGCCGCATTCGTTAACACCGTCGAGCTGGGCAAACGGACCCATGAGTGCGGCGGCGCGTCCGGCGACGGAGTCAAGCGGAGTGTTATCGCCCAGGTTGTTAAGGGCGGCAAACCCGATGGAGGTATAGCCGCCGCGTGGGTGATTGCGCACCAGCAGCGCCGAGGTGTCGTCCTTAAAGTCGTAATTGCGACCGGTGCGCACGCGGCCTTCGGCATCTACGGCGACAAAAGCGCTGCAGGCAAACTGGGGAGCCTGGACATGTGCCGGCACACCGGGCAGCACCTGCGCCACCACGGCATCGATGTAGGCCTGGTCGTCGCGCACGCCAGCGGCGATGATGCGATCAAGATCGTAGTCGTAGGCGATGTCGATTGCGTACAGGTCATAGCCATCCGCGTAGCCGGTCAAGCGTTTGAGCGACGCGGCGGACTTGATTTGCTTGCGGTAAAGGATACCGGTGGCAGCGGCAAGGCCGACGGCGACTCCCGCGACACCGCAGGCGATGGCAATGTTACGTGGCTTCATGACGGCTCCTCTCGTCCTGTTAGCGTAATTATCGCAAAAGGAGCGCGGGCATGATGGCTCAACCTGGTGAGTGGCACGGGATTAAACATGGAATGAAGAGTGCGGCGCTGGCGTGGCGGGGTATGCTGGAGGGGACCATCAACCCAGCGAAAGGGGAGAGCATGACGGATCAGGAAACGCCCGAGCGCGCGCATGTGACGGCCGACGATATCGAGGCCGCCAACGACCTTATCGACTTTATCGAGGCGTGCCCCAGCATGTTCCATACGGCAGCGACCATTATGGCCGAGCTCGACGAGGCGGGCTTTACCTACCTGCCCGAGAACGCGGCATGGGACATCGAGCCGGGCGGGCGTTATTACACGCAGCGCAACACCTCGAGCGTTATCGCCTTTAAGGTGGGCGAGGACCTGGCCGCGACGTGGGGCGAGGACGGCGTTGCCGGCGACTATCATTTTCAGCTCACGGCGTCGCACAGCGATTCTCCGACGTTTAAGGTCAAGGCCGTGCCCGAGCTTGACGGCGCGGGCGAGACGCTGCGCCTGAACACCGAGGCCTACGGCGGCATGATCGACTACACCTGGTTCGATCGCCCGTTGGCGCTGGCTGGACGCGTGCTGGTGCGCGAGGGCGGCCGTATTGAGAGCCGCCTGCTTGCCACCGAGCGCGAGGTCGCTATCATTCCGAGCCTTGCTATCCATATGAACCGTGGCGTCAATGAGGGCTTTGCACCCAACCGCGCCGTCGACTTGTGCCCGCTCATCAGCGCCGGCGAGCTTAAGCAGGGCGACTTTGATGCTCTGATCGCCGACGAACTGGACGTCGAGCCCGAGCAGATTCTGGGCCGCGATCTGTTTCTGGTCAATCGTCAGGACGCGCGCATTTGGGGCTGGGCCGACGAGTTTATCTCGACGCCCAAGCTCGACGACCTAGCCTGCGCCTACACCTCGCTGCAGGCATTTTTGGGCGCCGAGAATGCGCATGACATCTCGGTCTTTTGCTGCTTCGACAACGAGGAAGTTGGCTCCGAGACCAAGCAGGGCGCCATGTCGACGTTCTTGGCCGATGCGTTGCGTCGCATTAACGGGTCGCTGGGCTTTGATGACGAGTCGTACCACCGTGCGCTTGCCGCCTCGATGCTCGTGAGCTGCGACAACGCGCACGCCGTGCATCCCAACCACGCCGAAAAGTGCGATGCCCACAACCAGGTCGTGCTCAACGGCGGTATCGTCATCAAGGAAGCCGCCAACCAGCACTACTGCACCGATGCCTTTAGCCGCGCAGTGTTCCAGGCCATCTGCGATGACGCAGACGTGCCCACGCAAGCCTTTGCCAACAAGAGCGATATGGCGGGTGGCTCCACGCTCGGCAATCTGTCCAATATGCAGGCGAGCATGCACGCCGTGGACGTGGGCCTGCCGCAGCTGGCCATGCACTCGAGCTACGAGACCGGTGGCGTGCGCGACGTGATGTACGCGATCCGTGCCCTCACGGCTTTCTACGAGCGCGACCTAAACATCAACGGTGCCGAAAGTGTGGAGCTTTAAAACCTGCCAAAAAAGGACGGGTTTATTTTGGCAGGTTTTATCTGGGCAAATGCCGCAATGTCAACGGTAAGACGGAGCTGCTAAGGCTTGCAGATGAAGCCGACGCCAGCGGAACCGCCGCAGGTAGAGCAAAAGTCAGCGAGAGCCCGCCGTTTGAGCCAAGGTGCCGTGAAATGAAGAGGCGCTGACCTTCTGGTCGCGCCTTTGAAATTGAACGGCAGATTGGCCAAACGGCGGGCTCGCAGCGTCGAGGGGTTCCGGCGTTTGGTAAAACGCCGGAACAATCTAATGCTCAATCCAACAACGTAAAGTTTCGCCGGCCAGCAGGTGACGCAGATTCTCCGCGGCGATGTCGACCACGTTATTGAGCGTGGCGGCCAGGTGGAACCAACCCGAGACGTGCGGCGTGATGAGCATGTTGGGTGCATCCCACAGCGGGCTTGTGGCGGGCAGCGGCTCGGGATCGGTGACGTCGACCGCGGCGCCGGCGAGATGTCCCGATTCCAGAGCGGCAACCAGGTCGTCGGCGACCACAAGATCGCCGCGGCCGCCGTTGGCAAAGAACGCGCCCGGTTTCATCGCGGCGAAGAACTCGGCGTTCGCCAGACCGCGGGTCTCGGGCGTGCTGGGCATAAAGGATGCGACGATGTCGGCCTCTGCCAGGCGCTCAGACAGGGCATCCATGCCGTCCATGTCCTCAAACACAATGGGGTAGACGAGCGGATGGCGCTTGATGCCGCGGACATGCGCACCCATGCTGCGGCAGAGCGTGGCAAAGTAGCCGCCGATATCGCCTGCGCCCAGCACCAGCACGTTGGCGTTTTTGAGCGAGGTGACCGGCCCCAAATCCTCCCAGCGATGCTCGCGCTGCAAGTCGTGATAGCCGGGCAGGCGCTTCATCATGGAAAGGACCATGGCAAACATGTGCTCGCTCACGGCCTGACCGTAGGCGCCGATCGAGCAAGACAGCTTGGCTTCAGCCGGCACGGTGCCGGCGGCAAGGTAGTCGTCATAGCCGGCGGTCTGCAATTGCAACAGCTGGAGATGGTCGCATGCCGTGAGCATGTCAGGGTCGATGTTGCCCAGGATCACGTCGGCATCGGCGACCTGTTCGCGCGTGATATCGCCGGCGCTCGTGTAGATAAAATCCTCGCCCGGAGCGCTCGACTCAAGAATTGCACGATGGCGGTCGTTGACGGGCAGCAAAACCAGGATGTTCACAAGCATTCCTCTCCGCTCAACCTGCCAAAAAGGGACAGGTTTATTTTGGCAGGTTTTATCAGGCAAAACGTTCAAATAAAACGCCGGATGTAAGACGAGCGTGCCCGTCAGCATCCGGCGCATCTACGGCTACCAGCTCAGCAGCTCGTAGCCGTCCTCGGTCACCACGAGCTGTACCTCGCACTGGGCCGAGTCGCTGCCGTCCTTGGTGCGCACGCACCACCCATCGCCCTTGCTAATCTTAATGTCGGGTGCTCCGGCGTTGACCATGGGCTCGATAGTAAAGACCATGCCCGGAACCATGATAGTGTCCACGTCGGGCGCCTCGGTGGTAAAGCCCACAAACGGGTCCTCGTGGAACTCCTTGCCAATGCCGTGGCCACCGTACTCGCGCACCACGCTAAAGCCGGCGTCCTCGACCGTCTTTTGTACGGCCTCGGCCATCACGGAGAGCGGCAGCCATGGCTTGACGGCTGCCAGACCCGCCTCCACGCTGGCGCGGGTGACGTCGACCAAGCGCTGGCGCTCGGCCGAGACCTTGCCGATGCAGAACATGCGGCTCGAGTCGCTAAAATAGCCGTCTAAGATCGTTGAGCAGTCCACGTTGATGATGTCGCCCTCGTGCAGTACGTCCGTATCGCAGGGAATGCCGTGGCAGACTACGTCATTGATCGAGGTACACACGCTCTTGGGGTAGCCCTCGTAGTTGAGGTCGGCCGGCGTTCCACTATGCTCGACGGTGTAGTCGTAGATCATCTGGTCGATCTGGTTGGTGGTCATGCCCGCGGCGATATGCTCACCCACATAATCGAGCACGCCCACGTTGATGGCGGCCGAGCGCTTGATGCCCTCGATATCGGCAGGCGTCTTATAGAGCGTGCGGGGCAGGACGTTCCAGCCCTCTTCCCACAGGCGCTCGAGGCGCTCATCAAAGGAGCTGTGACATTTCTTGTATTTTTTGCCGCTGCCGCACCAGCAAGCGTCGTTGCGGCCAGGCACGGGTCCATTGTCAAACATGGCTAACTTCCTTTCATTCGCAGCTAGTATAGCCCACCCGCAGAGCAGCTAATTTGGGACGGGGCTTTTTTGACTGCTTTTGTCCGCGCGGCCTTGCGCCGCCCATATCGCTCCCAAAAGCAGTCAAAAAAGCCCCGTCCCAAATTAGCTGCTCTTGGGCAGACGGGTGCTAGTAACTCACCTGGCAGGGGATGCCGAGGGCGCGCACGCGTGTGGCAATCGCGTCGAGCGCCTCGGGAGCCGCTTTAGCAAGGCCGGCGACTGGTGTCTCGCGCGCCACCGTGTAGATGGTCGCCTCCTGCGGACGAATGCGCTCAAGCGCCGCGAGCCAGGGGGCAACGTACTCCTCGCCGGTGTTGTCGATGGGCTTGCCCTGATACTCACCGGTCAAAAAGATCGTCTGAATGATAACGTGACCGTCAAAGCTCGCGAACGTCTCGATCTGGTGCTCGACGTCGTAGGGACCAACGGGCTGGTCGAGCAGCTGGATAAATGCCGGATCGACCGTATCGAGCTTGAGGATGTTGTCGTCGACCATCATGAGCGCATCATGCACCTGGGGACGGTCGGCGCGCGTGCCGTTGGAAAGCACGGCAATCTTGGTGTTCGGGGCCAACTGGTCGCGAAGCGCGACAGCGCCGGCAATAGCCTGCGGGAACTCCGGTGCGGCGGTGGGCTCGCCGTTGCCGGCAAACGTGATTACATCGGGCAGCTCACCCTCGACCGTCATCTCGCGTAGTTTGGCTTCGAGTGCGTCGAGCACCACGGCAGCCGTGTTGTGTGGCTCGTGGCAGGGGCGTTCGGCGTTGAGTCCGTTTTCGCAGTAAATGCAGTCAAAGGTGCAAATCTTGCCGCTGGCAGGCATCATGTTGACGCCGAGCGAGAGTCCAAGGCGTCGGCTGCGGACGGGCCCAAAGATGGGGCTGGCATTCAAAAACGTAGACATAGGCATATGCTCCTCGGGACAGTTGCACTTAAGCATAGCATTGGCCCCCGTGCCAATCGCGGGTCTGGACACTGTTGTCTAAGCCGAAACTGTGCAGTCTGGTGAGTTTTCGGAACCCTATCATGAAAGGGTGCGAGTCGGGTACAGTAAACGCACTTAAGTATGCGCAACATGGCGCCAGACTATCCAAGTCGCACCTCGGTGCGGCCTGATGGCGTTGACGATAGGATCACAACATGGATTTTACGGTCGAAAATGCGGGCACCACGATTGCCTGCCGCGAGTATGCCGGCCCGGATGTATCGTCCGATGCGCCCGCCTTGGTGTGCGTGCACGGTGCGTGCGTCGACGGCACATTTTTTGACGGCATCGCCCACGAGCTCACCCGTGACTATCGCCTCATTGCCTATGACCGTCGTGGTTGCGGCGAGAGCGACGATGCGGCAGACGGACGCTACGATCTGGCAGTTCAGGCTGCCGACCTGCGAGCTGTTATCCAACATGCCGGCGCCCCGGCAAATGTCCTCGCGCACAGTGCCGGTACGCTGGTGGCCCTGGAGCTTCTCCGTGCAAACCCCGCCATAATCTCGCGTGCGATTCTGCATGAACCTGCCGTGACGGATGAGGGCGCCGGCCTGGGCGCGGCCCCGGTTTTGCTCGAGATGATCGCTGCGGGAAAGGTCTCCAGGGCGTTACGGGCCTTCCTTGGCGCCATCGGCGATTCGGACCCTGAGGCCCCCAAGTTAACCGAGGCAGAAGCCAAGCATGCCCTGCGCAACGGCCGCAGTTTCATGGCAAACGAATACG
Source organism: Collinsella sp. LCP21S3_A3 (assembly GCF_052118905.1). Taxonomy (NCBI): domain Bacteria; kingdom Bacillati; phylum Actinomycetota; class Coriobacteriia; order Coriobacteriales; family Coriobacteriaceae; genus Collinsella; species Collinsella sp. LCP21S3_A3. Next base: position 148,137 of record NZ_JBQKGH010000001.1, read on the forward strand.
GGATTACTATGACCTGCGTTCCCGATTGGGATAGCGTTCGCGCGTCGAAAACGGTGGCCGCCGTGCTCTTGGGTGAACTCTCGATTGGCACGCCCCGCGAGGCGGGCACGAGGATGGCGGCTGAGCTTTTGGACTGTCCACTCGTAATGGTTCCCGGCGCGCACAACGGCCTGCGCGATCGCCCGGCAGCGGCTGCCCAGACTGTTCGTGGCATCCTGGGGCTCTAGCGCTTGCAATAGCCGAAACAGCCTTCACCCGCAAACGTTTCGGCCGTGTTAACAAATGTGCTCAAAACCTCACGTCTGCGGCTTCAATCGCGTCGCCTGCCAACTCATAAAAATGTAACAGCATTCACGTGCTTACCTGCATCGGCAAGGTGTTACCCTTGTAACAATTGGAACCCATCGCTACCATGCGAAACTATCGAAAGGGCCCCATATGCTCAATAGTCACGAGGCCAATCTAACCGACGAGGAGGCTGCCGCTGAGGTCGCCCGCGTCGCGAAGACCTACCCCGTGGTGCGCCTGCTTTCTGCCGAACAGATTAAGAGCGAGCCTAACTGCCTACTCGCCGGCGACCGCTGCCCTTGTCTGCGTCAGTCGAGTCTTGAGGCCTTGGAAGACTCCGATGAGGTATCGGAGCAACTGCTCAACGATGGTGTTGAGTACCGCGCCCGTCTGCGCCCTCTAAAGGTCGAGGGCGAGCCTCGCGTCCTGCTGATGGTGCGTCCGATTGATGAGCAAGAGGCCACAGAAGAGGACCTTGCCTACACCGACGTGCTGACGAGTGTGCGCAATCGCCGATATTACGAGGAAAAGCTCCGCAACGCCCGCATGAATGCCGGCGTTGCGGTGATCGACCTTGATGATTTTAGGGTCGTCAATGATACGTGTGGCCGTCATGCCGGCGACCTTGCGCTCGGTGCTGTGGCGACAGCCATACGCAGCGGAATTCGTTCGACTGACGAGCTTGTGCGCTATGGCTGCGACAAGTTTGTGGTCGTCATGCCCAATATTCCCTCCGATGACTTCACCCGTCGCCTGCATCAGGTATCCGATGCCGTTCATGCCACGATTATTCCGGGCCATGAGTACGTGAGCTTGACGGCATGTGTTGGTGGCGTTCGCATTCATGGCGAGACGGTCGATGAGGGCGTTGGCCGCGCTGTCCAGTTACTGAGCCACGCTAAGACAAAAGCCGGTACGGTCGTGACCGATGCCGATTCCATCGAGGCCTTCCAAAGCCAAAAGCCCCTGGTGCTGATTGCCGACGATTCCAAAGTGAGCCGGTCCATCCTCGGTGAGATGCTCAAGGACGACTATCGCATTCTAGAAGCCGATAGCGGTCGCGCCACGCTCGATGCGGTTGACCGTTATGGTGGCGACCTGTCCCTCGTGCTGCTCGATATTGTCATGTCGGACATGAGCGGCTGTGAGGTGCTGGCCGAGCTTTCGCGTCAGGCAGCCCTCGATAGCCTACCTGTTATTGTGATCTCGAGCGAAGACACCGACGACGTGGTGTTACGTGCTTACGATTTGGGCGCCTCGGACTATATCAGTCGCCCGTTCGATGACCGCATTGTGCGTCGTCGCGTCAACAATATTATTCGACTGTATGCCAAACAGCGTCGTCTGATGAGTCTGCTGTCGCAGCAGTACAATGCGCGCGTCAATAACAGCCGTATACTCGTCGACATCATGGCGAGCGTCATGGAAGTCCGTAATGGCGAAAGCGGCAGGCATGTCACGCATATCGAGAAGTTGACTGAGCTGCTGCTTGGCGACTTGGCGCGACGGAGCGACAAGTACTCTCTTGGCAACGAGGAGCGTTCTTCGATTGCGTTGGCGTCGGCGCTGCACGATATCGGCAAGATGTCGATCGACGATGCGATTCTCAACAAGCCCGGACGTCTGACGCCCGAAGAGTTTGAAATAATGAAGACGCATACTACCATTGGCGCCGACATGCTGCGCAATCTGGGCAGAAACCATGAAGGAAGTGCCCTTTTGGACTATGCGTACCAAATCGCCCGCTGGCATCATGAACGTTGGGATGGTACGGGCTATCCTGACGGTCTTAAGGGCGACGATATCCCCATTGCCGCTCAGGTGGTCTCGGTGGCCGATGTGTACGATGCGTTGACGAGCGTGCGTGTGTACAAGGACGCCATTTCGCAAGAAGAGGCGATTCGGATGATTCTGGACGGTGAGTGCGGCGCTTTCAATCCGCTGCTTATCGAGTGTCTGCTCGAAGTGCGCGATCGCATTGCCGAGACGCTGGAGCGCCCTGCGGACGTTGTCGCGTTCCCTTCGGTTTAAGCTAGGCAAAGGGGCGCCCCGTCGGACCATGTGGCCGGCGGGGCGTCCTTATCTGTTGTGCGGTTCGCGAACTAGCGGGCCTGCTTTACCTTGGCCGCCGCCTCGACAAACGACTTCCACAGGTTAAAGTCGGTCTCGAGCGTCTGCCAGGTGTACTCGGGATGCCATTGCACACCCAGGCAGAAAGGCTGGCCTTCGACCTCGATGCACTCGGGAACGCCGTCGGTTGCCTTGGCGACCAAGCGCGTGCTCTTACCCAGACGCTCGACGCAGCAGTGGTGTGCGGAGTTGGTCTGGATCAGCCTGTGCCCGCCAACCGCGCGCTCCAGAAGCGAGCCCGGCACGACCTCGACGGGATGCACGGGGTCGTTGAGCACGTGGGTATGGCGCCACTGCGTGCGGCCCTCGCGCGCGCCCAGGCTCGGTACGTCCATGCACAGGGTGCCGCCAGTGGCGACGTTGAGCAGCTGCGTGCCGCGGCAGGTGGTAAAGAGCGGCTTTTTGGCGCGGAGCACCTCGTCGACCAGCTTAAACTCAAAGCTATCGCGGATCTCGCAGCAGAGGGTGGGGTCGTAGGGTCGATCATCGCCCCAACGTTTGGGATTGACATCGGGGCCGCCGGGAATAGCGATGCCGTCGGCGATATCGACGTAATGACGGATGACCTCAATGTCCTCGGTGATGGACATCTGCAGCGGCAGGCCGCCGGCGGCAAGGATGGCATCGACAAAAACACTGGCGATTTCCTCGTTGGGGGAGAGTGTCTCGCTCAAAAACGGCTTTGCCTCTTCCCAACGCGGCGCCACCAGGATGAGCGGACGGTCGGAGGGGGCAACGTCGACGTGCGGGGTATAGGACGAGGAAGTACGTGTTCCGATCATGGATGCTGCTTTCGAATCTGAAGGTGACAGGGCGCATGAGAGACGTGGGACAACACTTTCAATGGATTTGTCCCACGGGGTTGCTGGTTAGTGGCCCTTGATGGAGTTGAGGAAGTCCTGGGCGCGCTTGGTCTGGGGGTGGTCGAAGAACTCGTCGGGCGTGCCGGTTTCCACGATTTGGCCGTCGGCCATAAACACGACGCGGTCGGCCACGCGGCGGGCAAAGTTCATCTCGTGCGTAATGACGATCATCGTCATGCCCTGCTGGGCCAGACGGACCATGACCTCGAGCACCTCGTTGATCATCTCGGGGTCAAGGGCGCTCGTGGGCTCATCAAAAAGCATGGCCTTGGGTTGCATGGCAAGCGAGCGGGCGATGGCTACGCGCTGCTGCTGGCCGCCCGAGAGCTGTGCGGGCACCTTATCGGCCTGTTCGGCAACGCCCACGCGGCCCAGCAGGTCCATGGCGCGCTCGCGAGCCTCGTCCTTGGAGACGCCCAGCACGTCGACCGGTCCCAGCATGACGTTCTGCAGCACGGTCATATGTGCGAACAGGTTGAACTGCTGAAACACCATGCCCAGCTCGGCACGCATACGGGCAAGGTCCTTGCCTTCCTGCGGCAGAGGCTCGCCCTCGATGAGGATCTCGCCCGAGTCGATGGTTTCCAAGCGGTTGATGGTTCGGCACATGGTCGACTTGCCCGAGCCCGAGGGGCCGATCACGACGACGACCTCGCCGCGGTCGACCGAGAGATTGATGTCGTTGAGGACGTGCAGATCGCCATAGTGCTTATCGACGTGCTTGAGCTCGATCAGCGGCTGATTGCCGGTGGAAGAGGTGCTCTGTGCCATGGTGCTCGGCTCCTTATGACTGGAAATGGTAAAGCGTTAGCGGATGATGGTCGCGCCGGTCTTGTGCGAAACGTAGACAGCGGCCTTGTTGATCGCGACGTTGATGAGGATGTAGATGACCGCGATTACCAGGTAGACCGACACGAGGGCGTCGTAGTTGGTAATGAGCACGCGGGCATTTTGCATGAGGTCGGGGTAGCTCACCACGTAGGCGACGGTGGTGTCTTTGACTACGACCACAAGCTGCGAAATCAACGACGGAATGATAAACCGAATCGCCTGCGGCAGCACGATTTTAAAGGTGATTTTAGCTTTGGAGAGACCGAGCGCTTGGGCTGCCTCGACCTGCCCGCGCGGCACGGCGTTGACGCCCGCGCGAAAGATCTCGGCCAGCACGCCGGCTGCAGCGAGCGCGACGGGGAGCGTGAGCATCCAAAACGACGGCAGCGCAATTTTGTACTGAGGCAGCACCAAAAAGAAGAAGTAGATGAACAGCAGGCTCGGTACGCCGCGGAAGAAATCGGTGAGCACGCGGCAGACCAGCTGCAGCGGCTTAATGTCGCTGGTGCGGCCGAGCATAAGGGCTAGGCCCAACACCAGCGCGATGGCGCCAGCGGTGAGTGCGACTTTAACGGTGCCCTCAAAGCCGGCAAGCAGGAACTTCCAGGTGGTGAGGTGCGTAAAGAAATACCAATAGTGGACCGAAAGCTGACCGGTCACATAAAAGCGCTGCAACACGAGGACGGCGAGCGCGGCGACGGCAACAAGCGAGATAGCGGTGCCGATGCGAATCTTGGCGCGCATCTTGGGGCCGGGGGCCTCGTAGAGCGCATCGCGCATGGTGAGCGCGGAGGTGGAATGCTTGCTCATCGGAGGATCCTCACCTTCTTATCGATGTAGTTGCCAATGTGGCTCACCACAAAGGCCGTGCCCAGGTAGCCGAGCGCCGAGATAAAGAACGCGGCGACGCCGCCGAGCGAGCGCGTGTTGATGTAGCTCACCACGCCGGTGAGCTCCTGCGGTTGAAGCGGTACCTGGCTGCCGAGTGCGGTGGTGAGCATGACGGCGATAAAGAGGTTGGTCATGGGCAGCACGCTCGAGCGCAGCGCCTGCGGAATCACGATCTTGGCGAGGATACGGCTGAAGCTCATGCCGAGCGAGCGCGCGGCTTCCACCTGGCCGACGCCGACGGTGTTGATGCCGCTCATAAAGTTCTCGGAGCCAAAGGCCGAGCCCAAAAGGACCGTGGCGACGATAACGCAGGTGCGGTAGGGCAGGACGACCTTGAGCGGCGGCAGCGCATAGACGACGATGATAAGCAGCGCGATGCCGGGGATGTTACGGAAGACCTGAACATACAGGTCGCCAAAAATGCGCAGCGGCTTGAGCGGCGACACGCGCATCACGGTGACGGCGACGGCCAGCACCATGGCGATAGCAAACGACTCAAGCGTCATGCCCCAGGTTGCTAGCAGCGCGTCGATATAGTTCTGGCCATAGAGCGACCAGAGCTCGGAGAGACTCATGCGGACCTCCCGCCGATAAGGAAAGGGGCTCCCGTGTGTACGGAAGCCCCGACAACTCAGTGTGGAAACAGTTTAGCGCAATAAAGCGCATCGTGCGTTTCCGTATGGTTTCGTAGCGGCCGTTACTGGGCTCGCTGTCTAGGCGCCGATCTCGGGCAGCTCGGGAACGTTGGTGTCGCCCGTGCGATCGCCGATGCAGATCTGCCACAGCTCGGTCCAGGTGCCATCGTCCTCGATCTTCTTAAGGAAGTCGTTGACAAAGGCGACGCCGTCGGAATCGAGCGGCAGGCCGATGCCGTAGGGCTCTTTGCTGCCGAAGGGCTTGCCGGCGATCTTGTACTTACCGGGCTCGCGGACCAGGGCGCTCTGCTGCATGTTGTTGTCGATGACGTAGGCGTCAACGCGGCCCTGCTGAAGTGCCTGACGGGCCTCCTCGTCGGTCTTGAACTCCTGCTGGCTGGCCTTGGGGGCGAACTCCTCCAGGATGGCGGGGCCGTTGGAGCCGGACTGGACGGCGACGTTCTTGTCGGCCAGGTCGTCGACGCTCTTGATGTCGTCGTTGTCGGCGAGCACCAGGATGGCCTGCTGGGTGTAGTAGTAGGGGCCGGCAAAGGAGACAAGCTTCTTGCGCTCATCGGTAATGGTGTAGGTGGCAAAGACGGCGTCGACCTGGCCGTTCTGCAGGACGGACTCACGCGTGTCCGAGGTCACCTGGGTGATCTCGACCTTGTTCTCGCCCAGAATGTAGTTGGACAGGAGCTGCGCGATGCCGGCGTCGAAGCCACGGGTCTTGCCGTCCTTCTCGTTGAGGAGGGAGAAGAGCGTGGAGGTCTGAACGCCACCGATCTTAAAGACGCCGGCGTCCTTGACGGCCGTGGCCCAGGTGCTGGCGGCGATGGCGTCATCATCGGCCTTGGGGCCGTTGTCGATGAGCTTGTCGAATGCCTTGGCATCGAGCGTGGTGGAAGCCTCGGTGTCCTCGGGGCTCTTGGAGGAGCCGGCGGCGGAACCCTTGTCGGCCTCGGCGCTGGTGTCGGAGCAGCCGGCAAGACCAAGGCCGGCGACGGTTGCAAAGGTGGCGGCGATGAAGCCGCGACGGTCGAAAACGACCTGCTGGGAGAGGTTCTTGCTCATGGTAGAACACCTTTCTCAATAAAATCCCTAGCGGTTGAATAGAGTTATACCCTATCGCGCTCAAATGGGTCAACACGAAATAACTCAGAAACATACTTACCTTATGGGTAATTCTACCTACCAAAAAGGGACAGGTTTATTTTGGCAGGTTTTATCTGGGCAAACGTCAGTTATTGCAGCTGAGATAGCGTTTTGCAGACGGCATGGTCGCTCGCGGCGGTCGCTATAATGGCGGCAACGCGACATATATAAGTAAGGAGATCGCGTATGAACGGCTATTCGTTTTTCGCGCCGACCATGACTTAAAACTACCACAAAGGGGACGGGCACCTTTGTGGTAGTTCTTGCAGATGTGGCGGCTTGCCTCGCTGTTTTGTCTCGATCTGTAACATCTGCAGCCATTTTTGCCGAGTAACTGTTACAGATTGAGATTTTCTCTTTAGGGGGACTTGAGTGTCTCGATCTGTAACATCTGGACGGACAAAAGGTCTCTATCTGTTACAGATTGAGACAAACAACAGGGGCAAAGACGGTTTGTCTAGATCTGTAACAAATTGGGCGAGGATTTGCCCTCTAGGTGTTACAGATCGAGACAATTGAGTTGGGAAAATAAAAACCTCCGCAGGGGTGCTTCCCTTGCGGAGGTTTTTCTACTCGTTCAGCAGGCGTACTGCTTCGGCGGCCATGTTCTCGACCGTTATGCCGTTCTGAGCAAGCAACTCGTTGGGGTCGTAGCGGTCGGGAAAGCCCTTGGCGATGCCAAAGGTGCGCGTGCGCACGGGCGTGCAGGACAAGTAGCACGCGACGCGCTCGCCCCAGCCACCGTCCAAGATGCCGTCCTCGAGGGTGACGACAACGCGATGCTCGGCGGCAAGGCCATCGAGAGACTCGCGGTCAAGCTCGGTTGCAAAGCGCGGGTTGACGAGCGTGGCCTCTATGCCGTATTCGGCAGCCAAGCGGTTTGTCACGCGCTCGCCCAGCTCAAAGAAATCGCCAAGCGCGAGCACGGCAACGTCGCGGCCCTGACGCACCACGTCGTAGCGAACGGCGCTGTAGTCGGTGTCCTCGGCGGGCGCCAAATCGGGGCGGCTAACCAGGCCAATGCCCGGAACGCGGATCGCCACGGGATGCTCGCGGTGGTCGAGCGACCAGCTCAGCATGGACAGGTATTCCTCCATGCAGGCCGGTGCCAGATAGCGCATGTTGGGAAGTCCGCCCAGCATGGATATATCAAAGAACGAGAGGTGCGTCTCGGATGTGGTGCCAAAGATTGACGCGCCAAACACCAGGATGGTTGCGGGGGTGTCGTTGAGGCACAGGTCGTGCCACAGCTCGTCGTAGGCGCGCTGCAAAAACGTGCCGTACACACCAAAGACTGGCTTGGCGCCCGAGCGCGCAAGCGCGGTGGCAAAGGTCACGGCGTGCTCCTCGGCAATGCCCACATCGACGAACTGTTTGCCGGCCGCGGCGCGAAGCTCGGGTGTAAAGCCCATGATGTAGGGCGTGGCGGCCGTGATGCCCACGACCCGCGGATCGCGCTCGATGGCGGCGCTGAGTGCCTCGCCCGTAATGTCGGCATAGGTGCGCGGCGCAGGCTCGCTCGGATGGCCCGGGCAGAGCTTGCGCCCGGTTGCCATGTCAAACGGACCCACATGGTGCCAGCGCTCGGGGTCGCTCTGGGCCGGCTCAAAGCCCTTGCCCTTGGCGGTGGAGACGTGCAGCACGATGGGATGATCGATATTGCGTAGTTCCTGCAGCGCGTCGACGAGGGCTAACACATCGTTACCGGCGTCCAGATAGCGGTAGTCGAGCCCCATCGCGCGGAAAACGTTGCGCTCACAGGCGCCGTTGCTGGCGCGCAGCTCGGCCAGATTGCGATACAGGCCGCCATGGTTTTCGGCGATGGACTGGTCGTTATCGTTGACGATGATGACCAAGTTGCTGTCGAGCTCGGCGGCATTGTTGAGGCCCTCAAACGCCAGGCCGCCCGAAAGCGAGCCGTCGCCAATAACGGTAATGACGTTATACGTGTCGCCCGCCAGGTCACGAGCGTGCGCAAGGCCGCAGCCCAGGCTCACCGACGTGGAGGTATGGCCCATGGCAAACAGGTCGTGCTCGGACTCGTCGGGATTGGCAAAGCCAGAAGCCTCACCATAACGCTCCGGATCGATATAGGTGTACGCGCGCCCCGTCAGCGCCTTGTGGGCGTAGGTCTGGTGCGAAACGTCAAAGACAATCTTGTCGATGGGGGAGTTAAACACGCGATGAAGCGCAACCGTAAGCTCAACGACGCCCAGGTTGGGGGCAACGTGCCCACCGACGGCGGCGGAGCTTTCGAGGATTGCCTGGCGGATCTCGCCGCAGAGCAGCGGAAGCTCGGCGCGGTCGAGAGCCTTGACGTCCTCGGGCGTTGTCGTTTGCGTAAGCAGCATCGTTGTGGGTTACTCCATGCGAATCGAGCGCCGGCGCTCCCTCGGCCGGCACAATTGCACAAAACAGTCTCGCACATTTTGGCGTTTGATATGTGACGGCGGCGCGGTAATTCGCCAACTGGTGGGGCAAAACGTTTTGTCCGATGCCATACTGATAGATTCGATGATGATTTATTCAATGCGTGCAGGCTGTGGCTTGTCGCCGTGAGTCGCTGGAAGGAGGCAGCATGTCCGATGTCGTTCGTGCCGAGAAAATCGCGCACGAGGTCGACTATGCCGCCCGTCAACTGGCGCAGGCGGGCCGCTTGGACCTGACGCGCGAGTTTATCCAGCATGGCGATGTGACGGTCTATGCACATGTGACTTCGGTAGCGCGGGCGAGCCTGTCCTTTGCCGAGCGCTTGGGCCGTGTCGGTATCTCGGTCGACCGCGCCTCGTTGCTGCGCGGAGCCCTGCTGCACGATTACTTTCTCTACGATTGGCACGATCCCGATCCGAGCCATCGGCTGCATGGCTTTCGGCATCCGTTTTTTGCCCTAGCCCGTGCGGAGGAAGATTTTGAGCTGACGTCGCGCGAGCGGAATATTATCGTGCGGCATATGTTTCCGCTGGTGCCGGTGCCGCCGACGTGTCGTGAGGCATGGATTGTGTGCCTGGCGGATAAATGGTGTGCTCTGCGTGAGACGGTCGCCGGCCGTCTGCCGCGCAAGGACGAGGCAGACGATGGCGTGAGTGAAGAATCGAGCGAAAAGAGGAGAGGGTAGACGGTGGGGACCGCGATCGACATGGCATTTGACGGCGCGACGCTTGCCGCCTGTCCGCTCTCGGCACTGGTGCTCTCGTTTGCCTTTTACGGGTTTTGCGGTTGGGCATGGGAGTCGACAGTCTGCGCCATGCTCAACCAAGGACGCTTTGCCAACAGCGGATTCTTGCTGGGGCCGTGTTGCCCTATCTATGGTGTGGGCGGCATAGCCTGCTGGCTTTTGCTGCGCGGGATTCCGGATGCCTCGAGCCAATTTGTCGCCGCGGCGCTTGTGTGCAGCGTAATCGAGTACAGTGTGGGCCTTCTATTGGAAAAGACAACAGGCGCACGCTTTTGGGACTACTCGCACCTGCCGTTTAACTTGCACGGACGTATCTGCCTGTACTGGGCCTGCGCGTTTGGCCTGGGCGCGTTGTGCATTTGTCGTTTAGTGGAGCCGGCATTGCTGGGGCTGCTTGGCCATCTGCCGGTGCTGATTGTGCGGCTGTCCGCCTTTATCGTCGCGGTCGCGATGATGGTTGATGCGGTGTGCTCGTTGGCGAGCTGGCAGCGTCTGTCCGATCAGCTGGAGCGTGTGCGCGCCGACCTTGCCGACCGCATCAATGAGTCGCTTGCCGATGCCTCGGACTCCATGCTCGAACGTATTCCCGATTCGACGATTGACTCGGTAGCGCAGACGCATATCCGTAGCCGCGCCGTTAACGCGTGGCTGGCCGAGCTGGGCGACGCGGCGCTCGATGCCCTTCGTGAGAAGGCTTCGATGCCGACGTTTATCTCGGATGGTGCTCGCGGCCTGGCGCTTGCCGCCCGCCGCGTGGCCGATGCCGCGCCGAGCATGCCGCGTCCGTCGCTCAGTCGTCGCCTTGCCGGCAAGCGCATGAGCCGTCCGGTGCCGAGTGTGTCGCTCAGCCGTCGCGACCTGCGCTTCTTCAATGCTTTCCCGCGCTTGCGTATCAATCGCTACGAGGGTGTCATTCGAGCAACTAATCTCCGCGACCGCGCCCACGAGCTGTTTCGGCGCTAGCCGGGATGGGCGCGCACACGGCTCCCTTGCTCGCGTATTTCCCGTTCGTTTCGCTTCCGTTGCCGCGCCGTTTCCAAGATTGCGGCACCGTTTCCATTCGACAACGCAGCGTTTAACAACGCCGTATCTGGTCTACACCAGTTGCCCCTCGGCCGCATTATGGGCGCCGACAACGTTCATGCGACCAAAGGGGAGCGAATGTACGATACGGGATCGACAACGTTTATGCTCATCTGCACCATGCTCGTGTTTTTAATGACACCGGGTCTGGCGTTTTTCTATGGCGGCCTGTCCAGGCGCAAAAATGTCATCAACACCATGCTCATGTGTTTTGGCGCCATTGGCCTGGTTGGTGTGCTGTGGATTGTCGCCGGCTGGTCGCTGGCCTACGGTGGCGATGGTTCCAGCCCGTTTATTGGAGGCCTTGACCAGCTGCTGTGCTTGCCGGTGCTCAACCAGGTGCTGCAGGCGGCCGAGGGCAATGCTGCGGACGGTGCCGTCTACCCTCAAATCATCAACATCGCCTTCCAAATGGCATTTGCCATGATCACGGCTGCTATCGTCACGGGCAGCCTGGCCGGCCGCATTAAGTTTGGTGCCATGACGGCCTTCCTGGGCATTTGGCTGCTCGTGGTCTATGCGCCGCTCGCTCACATGGTCTGGGGCGGTGAGGGTTCCTTTATCGGCGACATCATCGGCGCGCTCGACTTTGCGGGCGGCGACGTGGTGCACATCTCGTCCGGTCTGACGGGCCTGATTCTCTGTTTAATGCTTGGCCGTCGTCGCGGCTTTGGCATGGTGAGCTACCGCCCGCATAACGTGCCGTTTGTGGCGCTGGGCGCCGGCCTGCTTTGGTTTGGCTGGTTTGGCTTTAACGGCGGCAGCGAGTTTAAGGCCGACGCTGTGGCCGCGCTCGCCATCCTCAACACCGTGACGGCCAGCGCGGCGGGCATGGTCTCGTGGCTTGTCGTCGAGCGCGTGCATACCGGTCGCCCCACGCTGGTGGGTGCCAGCACCGGTCTGGTTGCGGGCCTTGTGGTGGTCACGCCGGGTGCGGGCTTTGTCGAGCCGTGGGCAGCGCTGGTCATGGGCCTGATCGTATCACCTGTCTGCTACCTGGCTATCAGCCATCTTAAGACCAAGATTGGCTACGACGATGCGCTCGACGCGTTTGGCTGCCACGGCATCGGCGGCATCTTGGGCGGCGTGCTCACGGGCCTGTTCTGCGTGCCGGAGCTCTCGTGGACCGGTAAGGGCGGCCTGTTCTACACGGGCGACGTGTCGCTGCTCATCTCGCAGATCTTGGGTATTGTGGTGACGGTCGCTATTGTACTGGTGTTCGATTTGGTGATCGCTGCGGTGGTCAAGGCGCTGTTCCACGGTAGCCTGCGCGTGGACGAGGCGGACGAGGCGCTGGGCCTGGATGCGAGTCAGCACGGCGAGAGCGCTTATCCTTCGTTCTCTGGGCTCGATTAGCAGCACGGCTTTCCCAGGCACCTGACCTTACCCCTCAAACCGTCGCTTGCGTACCGAAGTACGCGGCGCTCCTCTTTCGGGGCAATCTCGGGCACCTCGAAAACCCGCGTCGTTGAATGGCAATTCATTTCTTTTATTGAGAGGAATTCATTATGAAAAAGATCACGGCTATCGTGCGTCAGGAAAAGCTTGAGGTTCTTAAGGACGCGCTGTTTGCTGCTGATGTTCGTGGCATGACTATTAACCAGGTGCAGGGCTGCGGTGCGCAACATGGCTGGAAGGAATACGTGCGCGGCAACGAGTTGCTTGTCAACACGATCCCTAAGGTGCAGTTCACCCTCGTCTGCGCCGATGAGCATGTTGACGGCATTGTCGACATCATCTGCAACGCCGCCCGCACCGGCGCCGTCGGCGACGGCAAGATTTGGGTCGAGCCGGTCGAGGAAGTTATCCGCATCCGCACCGGCGAACACGGCCCCGCCGCGGTGTAGGACAATCTTTCGCCTGACGGGCGTGCCTCTCTTGGGGCGCGCCCGTTCTCGTCTACAATATCGTGCAGACGAAGGAGAGGCATGCTCATGATCAAGATGTTTGCGAGTGACTTAGACGGAACGCTGTTGAATGCCCTGCACGAGGCAGACGGGACCATTCGCCGTGCCATTCGCGAGCTGACCGAGGCTGGCCTGCATGTGGTTCCCGCAACCGGGCGCTCGACGCTGCCGATTGGCGAGCATGGCTTTACAGGTCTGGCACTCGACGCCTGCTGCTCCAACGGATCCATCGTGCGCAACAGCCATGGCGAGGTGCTCAAGACCTGGACCATCGACCCGCAGGTTACCGAGGAGCTGCTCAAGGCGTTCCCGGACATTTGCTTCGACTGCTCCACGCCCGATGGCATGTTCTCGAGCGGATCGTTCGAGATGCACCAGGCGGGCTTTAAAAAGGACAGTCCTATCAAGCGCATCGTGATGCGCGGCATGCGTGCACGTGGGGGGGTATCACGAGGAGCAATATTTCGACCAGTCGATCGGTGACATCCTGCGCCATGACGTATGCAAGATCAATTGTCGCGTGACCTCGCCCGAGCTGGAGCGCGACCTTAAGGCATATTTGGCCGAGCGCTCGGACCGCGTGGTCAACGCGCCGTTCGATCCGGTGATGTTCGAGATCACGGACGTGGCGTGCAACAAGGGTGAGAGCGTGGCTTGGCTGGCGGGCTACTACGGTATTGCCGAGGATGAGGTCGCGGTCTACGGCGACGGCGGCAACGACATCGCCATGCTCAAGCGTTTCCGCCACAGTTACGCGACCAAAAACGGCAGCGATGCCGCCAAGGCCGCCGCGAGCGCGACCATCGGCAGTTGTATGGCCCATGCCGTCCCCAAACACATGCTTGCCACCATGCGCAAGCAAAACTCCCGCACCATCATCGAATAATGTGACAAAGGGACCGCCACTTTGTCACATTCCGGGGTTCTCGACTAGCCAGTGCTCGTAGGCGCGCTGCATGACCTCGGTTTTGTCGGCTTTTTTGCGGCAGCCCTTCTGCTCCTCGATGGCAAGCTCATGGGCATCGCTCTGCTCAAAAGCGCTGGTATCCCAAGCGCCGTGTTCAATGCGCGACCATACGGCATCGATGAGTTGTTCGAGCTCGGCAATGTCGTCGGCGTTGGCGGTTGTCGCGAACGGCGGGCGGAGCTCGCCCGTTGTCTTGTCGGGTTCTACATAGTAGTCGCCCATGGAAGTGACGGTGTAGCCATAAAACTCGGGTGACGCTTCGACCAGCAGTTTGTAGAACTTGAGCTGACGATGGTAGCCTGCAGGGACTTCTTTGCCAAAGCCAGTCTTGTAGTCAACGATCTTTACCGTTTTAGCTGCATCGTCAACGAGGAGCAGGTCGAGAAAACCAAAGAGCGGAGTTCCTTCGGTGGTCAGGCACTGCATATTCGCCTCTGTGACGCAGCGATAGCCATGCACATGCTCGACAAGCCAGGGGACGAATGCACGACAAATGCGTTCGAAGCGCTCCGAATAGCGATGGACGTCCTCGGGGGCAAAATCGAGCCACGAAATCTGCTGGCGATACTCGGCCTCAATTGTCTCAATCGCCGCCTCGCCATCGGCTGCCATTCTATTAACGATCTCCTCGAACATCGCGTGAACGATGGTGCCGAATTCGGTTTGGATCGTGGGCGCCGTGGGCAGGCGCACAATCTGCTTCTCAGGGAAGTGCTGGCTATTTGCGCATCCAGGCTCGTACGTCACAAAGTTGTTGAGCGCTGTGGCAGAAAGAAACTTCACGTCGGTATGAGGTTCCAAAAGCGCGCGGAGCTCGGGCGTATCAAACACGTAGCTGTCGCGCCACTCGGTTTCGATTGCAACGCTGAGCTGGTCTGTCTCAGCAGAAACTTCGCAAGAGTCGATAAGCCCCGTGAGCTCCTGCAAAGCCAACCCGCCGGCGCGGTACAGCTCGAGGTGTCGCTTAGCGCGCGTGATGGCGACAAACAGCAGGCGACGCGCGTCGTCGTTGTCCTTTTCATCACGAATCAGCAGGTTGGATGGGTACAAACTCATGCCGCCGGCGCCTTTGTGCCAAGTGGAGTCGTCGGCATCGAGCAGGTAGACGCAGTCGAACTCCAGGCCCTTAGAGCTATGGGCGCTGGTGAGGCGAACAGCTCCCGGCGCGCCGAGGTTGATCGATGCGTCGATACTCACGCCAAACTTATGAGCGGCATCGAGCTTGTCGACAATATCGGGCAGGCGAAGCGCGCGTCCCATACGGCGCGCGTCTCCCATTTCACCTTCGGCAAAGGCGAGTAGGGCGCGGATGCCGGCATTGAATTCGGCGGCACCCAGCGGATCCTGTTTTTTATGATCCTGATAATAGCCAAGGCTGCGTTCGACAATCTTAAAGAGCAACGCTCTGACCGGGGAGGCGCCGGCTTCGGCCGCCCACTGCATAAGGTCGTCGTGCAGCTCTTTGACGCGGGCGATATTGCTCTCGCGCATGGCGGCCATCCAGTCGCCATGCTGGTCTCGCTTGGCGCTGAGCGCAAACGTCACGGACGATGGATGGTCGCCGCCCAGCTCGGTGGCACAGATGATCTGCGGAAGATAGCTGCTGGCGAGCTCCTTCTTCCCGCGAGTAAGCGCGGCAACGCAGCGCAGCAGCGCCAGCGTCGTCTGCATGCGCTCGGAGGCAAAGAGATTTTGCCGTTCACGATAGGAAAACGGCACGTTCTCCTTAACGAGGAAGGGGATAAGCGAACGCAGTGCGGCGTGTTTGGCAGAGATGACTGCAATTCCTTCATTGGGATCTTCGCAGTCATTGAGGTAGCCGGACTCAAGCCGCTGCTTAATGCTCGCAGCGACAGCGGCGTATTCTTCGGCTTTGCCGCTGAAGACGTTCTCACTAAAGTTGACCTGGTCACCTTGGGGCCTAAACGCCACGATTGATTTGTTCGAGCTGGCGTCGAGGCGATATTCAATTTGCCGTGCGATAGCTTGACCAAGCTCAACGATGGCGGGCGTGGAGCGGTAGTTGGTCTTGAGCACGATGCTCCGGGGCGAGAACTCGGCCGCAAACTGGTTGGCGCATTCGATCGTGGCGCCCTGAAAACGCATGATGGCTTGATCGTCATCGCCAACGGCCATGATATTGGGCGCATCAACGCCGTCGCAGAGCAGCTCGATGATGCGCATCTGGGCACCATTGGTGTCCTGGAACTCGTCAACTTGGATATAGGTATAGGTGTCCTGGAGCACTTGGCGCAACGCGTCGTTGTGCTCGACGGCGTTAACGAAGTCGCCGATCATGTCGTCGTAATCGTAGAGATGGTGTTGGTCGAGCTCGCTCTGGTAGCGACGCGCGACGTCGCAAGCGGTCTTGAGTCGCTCGCTCTGCTCCACAATCTTAAACGTGCGCCCCTGAGAGTTGCTGCCTCCAAAGAAGGCATCGCGCACCTTGGTGTATCCCGAGGATTTGCCCTTCTCATCGATGAGCTCGGTGCGGCGAACGGTGTCGCGCAACTCAAGAATGTACGGCACGTACGTGCCGGCGGGACAGTCAATCGGGCGGGTGAGCGATGTGGGTGCCATGGCGCAGACACGCTCGACCTCTTCCTCAAAGCGTTCGGCCAACACGGCGCTTGCCCTTTCGCAGGCGAGCGAAAGCAGCTCGGAATGTTCGGTGAGCCAGGTAGCGGCGTCGATATTCTGCTGCGCGATGGCGCTCAGCGTGTCGTAGTCCAGGCCACTGCGTTTGATTTTGGAGACAAAGCCGATCATCTTACCGATGTTTTGTGCAGGCATATCGGGTGACCCTCCGCCTAGCGGAGAACCAAAGGGCAGCGATTTGAGCAGCCGATCAAAAACTTCTTGCTGGTGCAGGCTGGTAACAAGCGTGTCGGTCGAAGGGCGCATGAAGTACTCGGGATAGCGCGACCTGATGCTGCTTGCAAATCCGTGGAACGTACTGACTTCGATGCCGTAGGCGTCGCGGCCGATGAGCTCAATCAGGCGCTTGCGCATGGCCTCCGCGCCCGCCTCGGTATAGGTGAGGCAGAGGATGTTGCTAGGGGCGGCGTCGCGTTTGGCCAAGATGTTCGCCGCGCGCAGGCTCAGCAGCTGCGTCTTGCCGGTGCCGGGGCCGGCAATGACGAGCAACGGACCATCTAGGCATTCGACGGCCTCGCGCTGTTCGGGATTCAGGCGCTCGAACGATACGTTAAAGTTGGGGGTCATGTTCATGGCAGTATTACCTGTCTTTCTGGTAGAGCGCACGCGTGCTATCGAGATAGTCAAGATACGTATCGATGGCACTTTGAGGTTGAACGATCTTAATGAACGTGCTGAGTTGCAGCAGCCAGCCAAAGAACTGCGGAGACAGCGGGGCTTTGACGGTCGCCAGCAAGCGCCCATCCTGGTTCTCAAACACAACGGCGTCGAGCCCGAACTTGTCGATGAGCGGGTTCATTGCGCGGTCATCGAGTTCCAGCACGACGGTGGTCTTGTCGGCCGCGTAAACGCCAAACGACGGCGAAACGTGATCTTCGAGCACATAGCCCGCGATACGCGGATCCTTGGTCGCGGGCTCCTCGGACACCGCAACATCGAGCATGCGGTCGACGCGGTAGGGCGTGAACGGCTGATGACCCGAGCCGGCATTAGCCCATTTATCTCGAAACCCGATCATGTAATAGAGTTCGTCGGAGTAGATAAGGCGTACAGGCGTGAGCTCGTAGGTCTTTCCGTCATGATTAAGGGCCTTTTGCTTGGCGGCGTCGTAGTGGAAGTAATGGAAGCGGATCTTGCGTTTTTCGCGCATAGCCTGCTGAATCAAGTCGATGTTGAGCAGGGCATCGGAGTTTTGCATCTTCACGCGCGAAGGCACGTCGACGCGCTTGTGCATCAACTCGCGTTCGCCCAGGCTGGCGAGGCTCTGCAGCTTGCCGATGAGGTGGTCAGTCAACTCATCGGTCAAAAACGGCGAACTCTGCACGGCGTCAACAAGCATGATGAGCTCTTGCAGGTCGAGCGGGCGCGAAGCCAGGGCCCATTCCCTGCCACCGCGCTGGTTGATGTTGAGCCCAAAGTCGCGAAGCGTTTGCAGGTCGCGATAGATGGCCTTGCGTTCGGCTTCGAGGTCGTGATAGGCGAGCTCCTCGATGATCTGCTGCGTTGTGAGCCCGTGCGTGCTGTCGGTCTTTTCCATCAAGGTTTTAAGCAGGAACAGAAGCCTGAGCTTTTGATTTGGTCTGTTCGCCACGTTGTCTCCTTTCGCCGGTAGGGTATCAGGCGGAGATACAAAACAAGACCCGTTATTGGGACTCATTGTAGTCCGCGCGACCGTAGTATTCGCAGCAATAAGAGCTCGAATAGGGCGAAAGGTGGTTAAACGGAAATCGGCGGTTTGGCTGGATGGTGTGACATGCGCTCTATTGGCTTGGGGCCGGTTCCGGTTTACAAGGATCAGAACAGGAGAAATGCGATGGCAGACATCAAAGTCTTTGCCGAGAATCTTGAGGATTCAACCAAGGAGCAGATCGAGGAGATTTCCAGCTGCCCGGCGTTTGAAGGTGCCAAGATCCGCATCATGCCCGATGCCCATAAGGGCAAGGGCTGCGTGATTGGCTTTACGGCAAACTTGGGCGACAAGGTGATTCCCAACCTGGTGGGGGTCGACATCGGATGCGGGATGTATTGTGTGCCGCTTGCGGAGACCATTGCGCGCGATGACCTCATTCAGTTCAATCGCGATGTGAAGCGCGCGGTGCCCACGGGCTTTTGCCTTCATCGCGATCCTGCCTGCGCACTCGCGGACTTTGACATGGGGTCGCGTGATTGGCTGCAGGACAAGCGCAAGGTTGAGCGCTCCATGGGCACGCTGGGCGGCGGCAATCACTTCATTGAACTCGACGAGGACGAGGATGGGTGCCAATATCTGGTCGTGCACACCGGCTCGCGCAACATGGGCAAGCAGACGGCGGAGCATCATCAGGCGCTGGCGCAGAAGGCGTGCACAGCGGATATCCCCGACGAGCTTAAGTATCTCGTGGGAGATCTTTCTGCCGAGTATCTCGTCGATATGCATAACTGCCAGCGCTTCTCGAATCAGAACCGCAAGGCGATTGTCACACAGATTGTTGAGCGTACGGGAATTCGACTCGACGGAGACGGCTTTACCACCATGCACAACTACATCTCGGAAGGCGGCATGATTCGCAAGGGCGCCATTAGCGCTCATGCAGGCGAGATAGTGCTGATTCCGTTCAACATGCGCGACGGTGCCGTTATTGCACGCGGCAAGGGAAACGAGGAGTGGAACTGCTCGGCGCCGCACGGGACGGGTCGTGCGATGAGCCGCACCAAAGCGTTCCAAACGCTCGATACCAGGTCGTTCGTTAACGAGATGCGCGATGCCGGCATCTACTGTCCGAGTGCATGCGAGACGACGCTCGATGAGTCGCCCGAAGCGTATAAGCCTGCGGATGATGTACTGAGACTCATGGACCCGACGGTTGATGTTATTCACCGACTCAAGCCGATTTGGAATTTTAAGGCTACTGGTAAGCGTGGTAGGCGTTAGGAGGGTTGCGATGACGCTAAAGATTGACTCCAGGGACGACCGAATTGGCCGTTCTGTGAGTTTGGGCGAGATGATGGGCCTATCAGGCGTGATGCCGCCGACAAATGCGAGCCAGCGTGGTTGGATTCGTGAAGAACGGGGCGATGACGGCTTTGACATAAGCCGTTTCCATGATCGACTGACTTCCGAGCTCGATCATGTCATGGAAACATCGGTGTTCGAGGTCCTGCAGGTATTGAAGACTGGTACGCCTGTTGACGACATCCTGGGCGGCGGTATTGGACTCGGCAAGCTTAGCGTGATTGGCGGCGCGCATGAAGACGTTTCGAACGTACTGGCGCATGCGGTTTTATGCCTGAGCGAGCAGTGCACTGTGCTTTACGTGCCGATGCGGGAGCGTGAAGAGGATGCGGTCGCCCGGCTGATTCGAGCCGAGATGGGGGCCAAGGTGCCGAAAGATCTTGAGGAACAACAGGTTGAGACGGTCCGCGCAACGATGCGGATCAAGCAGCGCAGCCTGGGCATCTTTGTCGAAGATAACATGACCATAGACCTTTTAACGAGTTGGCTGCTCGGCGACCAGGCGTGGAATAGGGCGGTGCTAGAGGACGTCGTAGTCGTAATCGACGGACTCGAAATGCTCGACGACAACCGCCCGATAAATGCAATCCTGCGCGACCTGCGCAACATGCTCAGCCCGACATCCGCCATTCTGGCAGGCTGTTTCGCGGTGGAGGACCGAGAAGATGGCGCGGAATTCGCCGAGACACACTGCAATACGGACGTCTTGGTCCACATGAGCTCCGATGGCGTGGAGCCTTCCTGCGCACGAGTCTTCGGTTGAGGTCATAACCAATAACAACTGCTCGGCTAGCAGCGCGTTTGCCAGCAGAAAGTGACCGTTCAACAGCCAAAAAGATGCTTCTAAGTGGGCCAGGAATTACCATAATAATTAAAGTGTTGTGACCTATCAGCACCATGACTGAACAGCTCTGGGAAGGAGTTCGCATGAGTCGTCAAGAGATAGTTTTTAATCCGGTGACGAAAGAGGACGATGGAGTGAAGCGAACTGCCAATCCATATTTATTTGACTTGGACCAGAACGGCTTCCCAGTGTTTAGCGATAAGAATATTAGATTTGTTCAGGCCATGATCGAGCATAACTCGTCTTATGACATAGCAGACGAAAAATTTGTTGGCAAAATGTATCGCGACGTTCTTGGCGGCGATGAGGATGCTATTAAACAGGCTGTTTACTACACCAATAAAGTGAACTCAACACACTTAGCGGTGCTGGGAAAGAGATATAGCGATGCAGTCAAAGCTGGCGAAATCAAGAACGTTATCCCAGAAATTGATATTCCTCAACTTGAGGAAAAATATAACGAGAGTTCTGAAAAGGGAAATAGTTCTAATAGTCGGAAGTCTAAATGGTTGTTGACCGGTGGCGCAGCGCTGACTGCCCGCGGAATTATTGAAAACAAAATGAAACTAATCGAAGCCCTGAAGAGCGACCCGAATGGTGGAGGCGAGGGCGGAGACGCCGAGGCGGTTCATCTTATCGCTCGATATGCTCAGAATTATTTGCGTGATGAGGGCCTTACCGACTTTAAGAAAAACAATGTTTCATTTGCATCGAAATTCTGTCATCACACATGTATAAAAGGCAGGCTTGGGGATAGATATTGTATCTACGATTCCGTTGTCGGGGAGGTTCTTCCTTATTATATTTGGGCCTATTCCGATCGGACTGATATCGAAAAAATGAGCTATTCAAAGCTGAAAAAGTTGATTTCGGATTATGTCAATGACGATTCGCCTTCGGGTTACCGGAATTACCGTGAGCTGTATAGAAGTGTATGCGATGGCATTAACCTCTGGCGAGGCGAGCATTCGAATGAGTTTTCGTATGAGTCTCCGTCAGATTCCTCTCTGACGATTAAAACGGTTGAAGATAGCATTGGCTTTCAGGAGGTTGATAGGCTTATTTGGTATTACTTCAAGGGTCGCCGTCTTGACGATGCCAAGAAGAAAATGAAGAAAATCGTCAAATAAGTTCAACGTTCGATTGATTAATGGGAAAGACGCCGCTTAAGCGCGATATTAAGTACTGGCTTGGGCAGGTTTAAGGTATGGCCATTATTAATCAAGCTGTTTGGATATTCTTACTAGAGCCGTGCCTGGACTGGGTGCGGCTCTTCTCGTAACAATGAGGGTTGGAGCACCGCTTGAAGAGCGCGAACAAAACCAGTTATTGAGGGTCGCTATAGTCCATCTCTGGTGTCCGTCAGCGTGCGCGATGCCGATATATATCCAGCCAAATCGGCTCTTCCTCTTTGCTGCTGGCGCACTCTTCTAGCAGGTTATCTATCTGATTCGGTTCAATCGCTTGCAAGAACGCGTATTCCTCTGGTAAAGGTTGCGTTGCTTTTCTCGCCCTGAACACGGGCGACAGCATCAAGTTCGTATACGCCCATCCGGCAAAGCAGCTGCCGTAGGGGATAGAGCCACATCTGATCTGCCCATTGCCATCGGGATACAGGCAGTCCAATTTCGAGTTTGCTACCAGGCAATAACAAGGTCCTGGCGCCCATGGTCGGCAGTCGATTTCAAGAATATCGCCCTTTTTGTACGGCGTGGGCAAGTCAACGTACGCTCCTTTGAACAATGGCCCAAAGATTCCACCCACAATGCAGTCGAGCACCTCGCCACATTCGCCCTCTTCTTCCCTGCAGATGTATTGAATTTCGCCGGCGGCATTGGCGTAGTAAGTGTAGTCCGGCTGCAGAAAGCCGTCGTATGGATATGAACAGCTCGGGCCGTTGGCAAGGTTGAACAGCTCGATCATCCAATACGAGGCCGACAGGTCTGTCAACCCGCTCCACTTTTCTGCATATGCCTTCATTGCCGCCCGATCGTTCGCCCACGATGCCACGGGGAAGGGGCCATGCGTGATGGCGGATCCCACTTTGTTGTCGACAAAGCTAATTTCGCTAATAAGCAGCACCTTCCTGTTTCCGTCGACGGCCTTTAGCGCGTCCAAGCAGTCATCGATGTAGTCGATACAAATCTGCCGATAGTGCCAGTAAGGGGTGTCGTCTGACGAGTTGCACCCGCCAGCAACCAGTCTGCCGAGTAGCTCTCGTTTGCGGGTAATTTCAACCGGTGCTCCACCGACAATCTGCATGTAATGGTCGCCGCTCAGGAGCTGCGGATTATGCAGCAAATGCTCTCGCAGCTCCGGAGAGTCGATCAAGTTGATTATTTCTTCGTGCACGATAGTCTCCGAGTTGTTGGTGCGACTTCTTGTGGATTCGGGCATGACGACCTTTATTCAAATAGCTGCGGGTACTTCTCCTTGAGCGGCGCCTGATCCAGACGCAGCTCTTCCAGGTTGCGCTTTGCCTTGGACTCCATCCTTATGGTGTCGATAAACGCGATGAGTGAGTCGACATACAGGTCGCCGCGCAGGTAGGCCTGGGCGGCGATTAAAATTCGCTGCTCGTCTTCGAGTGGTTTGCGATAGTACTCAAGATTCAGGTAAAGCGGGTCTGGCTCTCCGATGTAGAGGGGAAACGTCTCGTTGTAGGTAATCGAGCAGCCAGTGGCACGCATGTTGCTGATATCCCCTGCATGGCGATAGTGCTCGAGGCGCTGCTGCGCATGATCAAGCCATTCGTCAGAACGGTCTGCCTGCCGAAGCTCTGCCTCGAGCTTTGTCCGGTCCCACGTAGGCAGATCGAACAACGTGAACGGCTCACGGACACTGCCTTGCGGCGTCCAGACGATATCGCCGGTGTGGAACGGCGTGGGGATATCGACCCAGATGAACTCGAACGCGATCTCCCAATCGTTCTCAATGGGGCCGGCGGAAGGACAATAGACGGAAAGGGCCTCACCTTTGCCGTTCACTAGGAGCCAATCTTCCCGGCGATGTTCTTCGTCGGCATCGAGCGGGCACCGGGTGATGCGTACGCGTGCCTCTGGACGGCTCGCCAGCTCATCATCACCGCGCAACGCCTCGGCACATTTCCCATAACAGCTGAATGGCGCGCCGAAGGCCCCACAAAGTTGCCCGTCGGGCACAATCTCCTCTTCATACTGATAAACGTAGCCCGTCCTACTCGCAAACGCATTGACGCACCGCTTGTTGTAATCGATTGTCCAGCGCAAAAAAGCATGGAAATCGGGGATGGCCGGCCTTCCAAGACCGGCATGGGTTGCCTCCAGCGAGCAATTGGGCATGGTTCGGGCGATCTCCTGCCAAGCTTCGCATTTCTGATCGAGCGTGGCGGTCTTCGAAAACCAAACCAGATAGGCGGCCTCAATGGTGTTGGGTTGAAAATTGATGCGGCGGAGATGCTCCCGAATGTCCCGGGAGTCCACAAAATCCAAGATGTCCATGGTTAGCTCCTCTTTGTTTTGAATCGTGCTGGCGGGGCTATCGTGTCATCGAACAGCTCCGGATAGCGGGTCTTGAGCCCGCCGTCTTCCCCTTCAAACCGCTCGGCTTTTTTCTTGACCAGCGCCTGCAGCTCGAAAAGACTTGATAGCGCAATAAGTGAGTCAAGACCCAGATTGCCATCGAGATATGCCCGCACGCCGTACAGAATTCTCGCCTCCGGCTTGAGCGGGGTACGGCAGTATTCCATATCGAGAAGAAAACAACTCGGCTCTCCGATATAGACGGGGTACTCCAGGGGATATTCAATCTGACAGCCGTAGGCGTACATGTCGCTCGTATCGCCATTTTGCCGATGGTGCCTGAGCAGGTCATCGGCCTTTTTTGAGGCGCATTCCCTGTAGGTGGAAGGCGGAAGCTCATCTATGACCCGCTGCGTGGTCCATGTCTGCATATTGAGAAGCAGTATGGGGTCGCTAGGGTCGCCGTGACAACAGATGATGTCGCCGGCATGGAATGGCGTCGGGATGTCAAACCACATCAGCTCAAAGGCAAAAGTGGGGTCTTCTCCCTCGCGTTCCTTGTCGATGCAGCGCAGTTGACAGTCCATGGTCTCGCCTTTCGCGTTGAGCAAGAGTTTGTCGGCGGCATAGTGGCCATCGTCCGGATTGATCGGGCGGCGTGTTACTTCAACCGAGGTAGGATTCTCCTCCTCAAGCACATTCCAGATTGCCTCGAAACATTTTTCGTAGCTGGTGTAGGGGCCATAATTGCACCCGCTCTCAGGGGGACTTCCCGTCTTGTCCTCAAAGAAATACATGTGCTTGCCAGGCTGTTTGAACCGGGCGATTTTCTTGCGCTCCCATCTGATGACGTCGCGAAGAAAGACATGGAAGTTGGGGATATTGAACGTGCCGTATCGCCTGCTCATCGCACAATTGGGCATATTTTCGAGAATCTTTTGCCAGGCCTCAATCTTCTGTTGCAGCGTCTTCTCGTTCGAATGGTCGACGATGAACGCCGCCTCGGGCGTGGTGGGCTCGTAGCCGATGCCTTCCAAATGCTCTCTGATATCGGGCGAGTCGAGAAACTCGAGAATGTCCGAACGTATGGCGTTGACGCCGGCGCCGGCCGATGTGCGATATGGCTGCAAGCAGTCGTGTACGACCGATCCATCCGACCAATGTTTGCCACAGCCGGGGTCATCGTGCAGCTTTTTCGAGAGTTCGAGCATAAAGGAGCAATCATCGGGCAAGTCGCCGATATAGCGTTCGGCGGTGTAGAGCGCAGAGGGTGTGAAGTCGTCGAGGAAGCCGTCCGTGAAATCCCTCAAGCGGAGATTGCCTTCCTCAACGCCGTAGATTTTGCTCGGATAGGCGCATCAAACCTGGCCTTTGAACGAACTATCGTAGTCGTCTTCGAGCACGATGGCGAAACGAGGGCCGTGGTCGAAGGGCCGACCGTCGATCTTGATGATGTCGCCGGGGACCCAGGGGGTGTAAAAGACCTCACCATTGGCGCAGAAGTGCTTGCTATTGTTCCACGGCAAGTGATTGATGCTTTGATGCGGAGTCCGCTGATTCCGGCGGTCGCTCAAAAAGACCAAATCGCCAGCCATGGTTGCGGCGAATATCAGCGAGGCTTGAGCACGTGGGCGGTCGTGTAAGTCTTCGGCGGTATAGAGCTTAATCTGCCAGAATGATTCGGACCAATCTTCATCGGGGTCGTCATCGACGTATTGCTTCATAAGGGTTTGAGCGGCATCCCAAGAGGCAACGGGGAAGGGGCCATCAAAGGTGTCGTGCCCGCGCTCGTCTTCACTGTAAAACACGCCGGAGACCAGCAAGATACCGCGGTCACGGTCAACGTTGTAAAGCATATCGAGTGCAGTGTCGAGTTGTTCGAGGCCGGAGTCGATTGTCTCGGCGTAATCCGATGAGACCTCTTTGCGAAGATGCTCGAGCATGGTCCGTTTTTCGTTGAGCGTCTTGAGGGAGCCGCCGATGGTTTTACAGAGGGAGCCATCTGCCATTCCCATGTGTTTGAACATATGAGCACGCAGCTCATCGTCCTTGATGCAACTGCAAACGAGCTCCCTGCCGGCATCGGTGATCACGGTATCTGCTTGGCTGTCCATTGCAACCTCCAATTCGGTCGTTGCCGTTAGCATCCATCAGAGGTTGTGCTTTGTGGTCCCATTAACGGGTCCCATATGAATCTCGCGTCAAACATACTTTTGGAAACGCACTGGTACATGAGTGTGCGCGTACTGAAAGGACAATCGGTAGTGGCGTTTCAAAAACTAAGCGTAACTGGCGCAACCGCCGTCTTCCTCTAAGAAGGGATCGGCCGTCGCATCGAACAGTTCTGGGTAGCGGTCCTTGAGCCAGCTGTCTGCGTCCTCGAAGCCACGCGCCTTTTTCTCCGCCAGCGCCTGTAGCTCGCATGCGCTGGCCATTGCGGCGAGCGAATCAACCGCCAGGTCGCCTTTGACATATGCCCTGACGCCGTAAAGGATTCGCTCCTCTGACTTGAGCGGCTTGCGGTAATAGTCGATGTCCAAAAGAAAGCCCTCAGGCTCCCCAATGTAGAAGGGGAAATGCAAGGCGGATGAGACTTGGCAGCCGTAGGCGTACATGTCGCTGGTGTCGCCGTCATATCGGTGCCAGCGCAATAGCTTGTCGGCCTTTTGAACGAGGCGCTCTTTGTAGACGGAGGAGGCCAGCTCTTTGTCGATTCGTTCGGATCCCCAAGTTTGCAGGTCAAACAGCACCATCGGCTTGTCGGGGCGTTGGAGGTTGCAGACGATGTCTCCGGCATGGAGGGGCGTTGGGATATCAAACCACATGTCCTCGAAATCGCTGGCGGTGCCCGCCTCGTCCCACTCGCTTTTGTTGCGGTAATCGCAAGACATTACTTCGCCGTTCGCATTGAGTAAGACCATGTCGTCGGCATAGTGGTCTTCGTCTGGGTCGATGGGACGACGAGTGATCCTGATGGCTTTGGGATCGTCACCGTCGAGCTCTTTCCAGATGGCATCGAAGCACTTTTGATAACTGCTGTACGGGCCGTAAAGATAGCCGCCCTGCCCGCGCCGGTCCCACGAGTAGTCCGCAAAGAAGTACAGGCTTTGACCGTCCGTCCTTTTAAGGTGCGCGAGCTTTCGTTTCTCCTGCTTGATGACATTGCGCAGAAAGGCATGGAAGTCCGGGATGACGACCGTGTCGTTTCTGCGGTTCATGGTGCAATTGGGCATATTGTCGATGATCTTTTGCCAGCCTTCGAGCTTTTGCTGCAGCGTTGCTTTATGCGAGCAATTGACAATGAAAGCCGCTACGGGCGTGGTGAGCTCGTAGTTGATTCGTTGAAGATGCTCCTTAATACTGTGCGAGTCTAAAAACTCGAAGATGTCCGGACGAATATCCAGCTCGCTTTGGTTGGCGGGCTTGCGATACGGCTGAAGGCAGTCATGTCCGACCGAGCCTTCGGACCATTGCTTGCCGTAGTCGGGGCTGTCGTGCAGCATCTGCGAAAGCTCGAGCATAAAAGCGCAGTCGTCCGGCAGCTCACCGGTGTAGCACTCGGCGGTGTAGAGGGCGGAGGGGATGAAGGGGTCCAGGAGACTGTCGCTGTAGGTGCCGGATGAAAGTGAACCCTCCTTAACGCCGTGATCTTTACTAGGCCCTGCGCACCAGATCTGTCCCCGGAGCGTGTGCTCGTAGTCGTTTTCGAGCACAATGGCAAAGCGAGGCCCGTGATCAAAGGGGCGACCGTCGATTTTGAGGATGTCGCCTGGGACCCACGGCGTATAGATGGGTTCGTTGCTGTTGCAGAACCGTCTGCTATCGTTTCGCCAGGCGCTTTCGACATACGATTTGCGAGTGCGGTTATTGCGCTGATCGCGGAGAAATATAAGCTCGCCATCCTTGGTTGCCGCAAACGCCAGGGAGGACTGCGCCATTTGATGTTCGTGAAGGTCTTCCGGGGTGTATAGGTCGATCTTCCAGTACGATTCGGACCAGTCGTCTTCAGGATACTCTTCGATGTAGCGCTTCATGAGTGCCTGCGCGGCCTCCCACGATGCGGTGGGGAAGGGACCGTCGAGGGCGTCGGCGTCGCGCTCCTCCTCGTTGTAGACCATGACGTGCAGTAGGAGGATTCCGCGGTCGCGCTCGATGTTGTGGAGCATATCGAGTGCGCTGTTGAGCTGGGCGAGATGCGAATCGATATCTTCGACCAGTTCCGGCGAAACCTCCTTGCGGAGTTGCTCGAGCATGGTGCGTTTTTCATCAAGCGTCTTAAGAGAGCCGTCGATGATTGGCGCTGGCCAGTATAGGTATTTACGCATGTGGTCGCGCAGCTCTTGGCTCTTGATGCAGCTGAGGACGAGGTCCTTGCCGGCATCGGTGATGCCATCGCATGCCTGATTGTTCATGTCGGCCTCCTTATCGATCATTACCGGCATGATGAAACGGGCGTGGCGATTGTTGGTCCCATTAACGGGACCAAGCAGCGGCTCGATGTGGCAAAGGGACTGCCCCTTCGTCGCATCCAAATATTGCCTTTACGTGTTGATGCACACGGTGTGCAATAATACTCGCACTGTGCAATAGCGCACAGGCAGAGTAACAAGGAGGACGCTTGTCCCAGCTCGAGAAATGCGATCGCCGGTCCCTTCGCTCGCAGCGTGCCCTTCGCCAGGCACTTGCCAGCGAACTAGCCGAAAGCGGCGATCTTTCGCGCATTAACGTCGCGTCGCTCACCGAGCGCGCCGGCCTTACGCGCCGTACGTTCTATTCGCACTACCGCGATATCCCCGACTTTATCAATCAAATCGAGGACGGCTTGCTGGCCGAGATCCGTGAGCGTATTGAGCTCATCACCGCAGCTCGGCTGCCCGATCTTTATCACAACATCGATGAGCTCGAGCCGGCGCCCGGTTCGGTTGAGCTACTGCGTTATCTTGCGGCCAACCGCGACTTGATCGGTGCTCTGCTGGGTCCGGGCGGCGACCAGGCCTTCATTAAAAGGATTATCGACACCGCGCGTGAGGCTGTGGTGCCGCGTGCACAGACGGGCATTTTGGGCCTGGCGCTGGGCACGTTCTTTGACTACTACGTCACCTACGTCGTGAGTGCCGAGGTCGGCATGATTCAGCGCTGGTTTGAGCGTGGGCTCACCGAATCGCCCGAGGCCATGGCGCGCATGATGACGGTGCTCGCTTTTGTGCGTCCTGGTGACCTGTATGGCCAACCCATCGATATCAACGTGCCGGAGTACGGCATGAAGCTATTGAACTTGCAGCTCGAGGACGCGGCCGACACCCCCGCAACCGTCGAGTCCAACAACTAAGAGGAGAGACAATGAGCAAACTCGTCGAGGGCATCAAGGACCGCATGGTCGCCGCCGCACGCGAGGCTGCGCCCACCGTGGTGGACGCCGCGCAGAAGGCCGCGACCGCGGCTGCCGAGAAAGTTGCCGAGGCAGTTGCCGATGCCAAGAACGCGGCAGGGGAGACGTCCGTCGCTAGCGAGCCAGCCACCGCCGCCCACGCCCCCGAAGGCGCAATCTTCAACCCCGACAACGCCCACGGCAACCTGCACCTGGGCATCGACGTTGGCTCCACCACCGTTAAGCTCGCCGTGCTCAACGATGACAACCAGATCGTCTACGCCAAGTACCAGCGCCACCACACCGACGTCCGCGCCTGCGCCCGCGACCTGTTCGAGGGTGCTGCGGCCGTGCTGCCGACGGCCCAAATGACCTGCGCCATTACCGGCTCGGGCGGCCTGCTGCTGTCCCAGTGGCTCGACCTGGAGTTTGTCCAAGAGGTCATCGCCAGCAAGCGCGCCGTCGAGACCCTCATCCCGGCCACCGATGTCGCCATCGAGCTGGGCGGCGAGGACGCCAAGATCATCTACTTCGATAACGGCATCGAGCAGCGCATGAACGGCACCTGTGCCGGTGGCACGGGTGCGTTCATCGACCAGATGGCAACCCTGCTGCACACCGACGCCAGCGGCCTTAACGAACTCGCGGCCAACGCCACCACCATCTATCCCATCGCCAGCCGCTGCGGCGTTTTTGCCAAGACCGACGTCCAGCCGCTGCTCAACGAGGGCGCCCGCCCCGAGGACGTGGCCGCCTCCATCTTCCAGGCCGTCGTGACCCAGACCATCTCGGGCCTGGCGTGCGGCCGTCCCATCCGCGGTAACGTCGCCTTCCTGGGCGGCCCGCTGCAGTATCTCTCCGAGCTGCGCCATCGCTTCTACCTCACGCTCAACCTGGACGAGGAGCATCGCATCGTGCCCCAAAATGCTCACCTGTTTGTGGCGAGCGGCGCCGCCATGGCGCACGAGTCCAATAAGCTCAGCACGTTCCCGCAGCTCATCGAGGCCATCGATGCCCTGGGTGACACACAGGGCGCCGAGGTCGAGCGTCTGGATCCGCTCTTTGCCACCGACGAGGACTTTGCCGAGTTCAAGACCCGCCACGACCAGGAAGTCGTCCCCAAGGGCAAGCTCGAAGGCTACACCGGTCGCGTGTTCATCGGTATCGACGCCGGTTCCACCACCATGAAGGCCGCGCTTGTGGGCGAGGACGGCCAGTTGCTGCATACCTGGTACGGCAACAACAACGGTGACATCCTGGGTACGGCCAAGGTCATCATGGCCGATTTCTACAACCACATCCCCGCCGGCTGCACCATCGGCCACGTGACCACCACGGGTTACGGCGAGGCGCTGCTCATCGAGGCCCTCAAGGCCGATTCCGGCGAGATCGAGACCGTCGCGCACCTACGCGGCGCCAAGGCGTTCCTGCCCGGCGTCGAGTTTATCCTGGACATCGGCGGCCAGGACATGAAGTGCCTGCGCGTAAAGGACGGCGTCATCGAGCACATCATGCTCAACGAGGCCTGCTCGTCGGGTTGCGGTAGCTTTATCGAGAGCTTCGCCGTCTCTATGAACATGGACGTGCGCGCGTTCGCCGACGCCGCCATCCATGCCAAGGCTCCGGTGGACCTGGGCAGTCGCTGCACGGTCTTTATGAATTCGCGTGTTAAGCAGGCGCAAAAGGAAGGTGCCACGGTGGGCGACATCGCGGCCGGTCTGTCCTATTCCGTCATTAAGAATGCCCTGTTCAAGGTCATTAAGCTGCGCGATCCCAAGGAGATCGGAAGCCAGGTGATCGTCCAGGGCGGCACCTTTATGTCCGATGCCACGCTGCGCGCGTTTGAGCAGCTCACCGGCGTTCACGCCGTGCGTCCCGACATCGCCGGCTGCATGGGCGCCTATGGTGCGGCCTTGCTCGCCCGCGATCGCGCTGGCGCCGACGGCACCTCGACCATCCTTTCGGCCGAGGACATCGCGCACCTCACTGTGACGCAAAAGCACGTCCGCTGCGGCCGTTGCTCCAACAACTGCCAGCTCACCGTCAACGACTTTGGCGGCGGCAGGCGCTTCATTACCGGCAACCGCTGCGAGAAGGGCGCCGGCCACAAAAAGCAAAAGACCGAGGCCCCTAACCTCTTCAAAAAGAAAAACGAGTTGCTCTTTAATCGCGAGGTACTGAGCCCCGACGAGGCCCCGCGCGGCACCGTGGGTATCCCGCGCGCACTCAACATGTACGAGAACTACCCCTTCTGGCACGCGTTCTTTACGCGCTTGGGCTTTAGCGTGCAGCTGTCCGACCAGTCGAGCAAGAAGACCTACCAGGCGGGCATCGAGTCCATGCCGTCCGAGAGCGCGTGCTATCCGGCCAAGATGAGCCACGGCCACGTGATGAACCTTATCGACCGCGATGTCGACTTTATCTGGATGCCGTGCGTGCGCTGGGAGCGCAAGGAGGATCCGACGGCTGGCAATTGCTATAACTGCCCCATCGTCATGAGCTACCCCACGGCGCTGGCGCTCAATATCGACGAGATCCGTGAGCAGAACATCGAGTTCCTGTACCCGTTTGTGCCCTATCACGACAAGACCGAGCTCAAGCGCCGCTTGTACCAGGTGCTTGCCGTCGACCGCGTGGCCGATGCTGAGGCCGGTCGCGGTCGCGTGCGCGGTCCCAAGATCACGCGCTCCGAGGTCGATGCCGCCGTCAACGCTGCCTTTGAGGCCGATGCACGCTTCCACGAGGACATCCAGACCATGGGCGAGGAGACCCTTAAGTGGGTCGAGGACCACGGCGGTCACGGCATCGTGCTCGCCGGCCGCCCCTACCACAACGACCCCGAGATCAACCACGCCCTGCCCGAGCTTATCTCGAGCTTTGGCTTTGCGGTCTTTACCGAGGATTCGCTTGCGCACTTGGTGAAGCCCGAGCGCCCCATCCGCGTCGTCGACCAGTGGATGTACCACAGCCGCCTGTACGCCGTCGCCCGTTTTGTGACGATGCGCAACGACCTGGACCTGATCCAGCTCAACTCTTTCGGCTGCGGCCTGGACGCTCTGACTACCGATCAGGTGCAGGAGATTCTGGAGGCCAGCGGCAAGATCTACACCGTGCTCAAGATCGACGAGGTGTCCAACCTGGGCGCCGCGCGCATCCGCATCCGCTCGCTCATGGCCGCGCTTAAGGACCAGGAGGCCGAGCGCTTGGCCGAGGCCGCGGCCGCGGGTGAGACCTACGAGCAGGGCGATGCCGCGCCGGTGGCTCCCTCCACGGATGCCCCCGCATTCGCGAGCCGCAAGTACACGTTCGAGGCTCAGCGCGAGAGCGCATCGACCGCGTGGCCCAAGGTGCCCTTTACCGAGCAGATGCGCGAGGAGGGCTACACCATCCTGTGCCCGCAGATGGCGCCGATCCACTTTGACCTGGTCAAAGAGGTGTTCCGCGGTGCCGGCTACAACTTGGAACTGCTGCCCTCGACCGATCACGACGCCGTCGAGGCCGGCCTGCGCTATGTGAACAATGACATTTGCTACCCGTCCATTTTGGTGACCGGCCAGATTATGGAGGCCATCGAGAGCGGCCGGTACGACCTGTCCAAGACGGCCGTGGTTATCAGCCAGACCGGCGGCGGCTGCCGTGCCACCAACTACATCGCACTCATCCGCAAGGCCCTGCGCGAGAGCGGCCACCCCGAGATTCCGGTGATCTCGCTTTCGGCGGTGGCGCTCGGTGAGGACAACCCCGGCTTTAAGATTACGCCGGCGCTGCTTAAGCAGGCAGTCTACGCGGTGCTCTTTGGCGACGTGATGATGCAGATGCTTTATCGCTGTCGTCCATACGAGGCTACGCCCGGTGCCGCCAACGCACTCTACGAGGAGTACATGGCGCGCGCCCGCAAGCTGGCGCCCAAGTTCAACCGCCACAACTACACCAAGCTGTGCCGCGAGGCCATCCGCGCGTTCGACACCATGCCGCTCGTGGGTGAGGGCACCAAGCCGCGCGTGGGCGTGGTCGGCGAGATCTTGGTCAAGTTCCACCCTACAGCCAACAACCACGTGGTCGACGTTATCGAGCGCGAGGGCTGCGAGGCCGTGGTGCCGGGCCTGCTCGACTTCTTCCTGTACTCCATGAGCAACGCCGAGCTGCAGAAGGATGAGCTCGGAAGCTCTGCAACCACGCGCGCTGGTATGCAGGCGCTCATCAAGCTCGTGGACTGGATGCGTACGCCGGTGGAAGAGCTGCTCCAAAAGTCCCGCCGCTTTGAGGCGCCCGAGCGCATCGGCACCATGGCGGACAAGGCCCGTACGGTGCTTTCGGTGTGCAACAACATGGGCGAAGGCTGGCTGCTCACGGCCGAGATGCTCGACCTGATTGACCATGGCGCGCCCAACATCATCTGCACGCAGCCCTTTGCGTGCCTGCCTAACCACGTGGTGGGCAAGGCCGTGATCAAGGAACTGCGCCGTCAGCACCCCGAGAGCAACATTGTCGCGGTGGACTACGACCCCGGCGCGTCCGAGGTCAACCAGCTCAACCGCATTAAGCTCATGATCAGCGTGGCCAAGGAGAACAGGCGCGCCGGTAAGGGCTTTAAGCTCGAGAAGGTGGCGCCGCTCGCGATGGACGAGGTCACCGGCCAGATGCATGCCCATGATGGCTGCGTGAGCTGTGGCTCGGTCAGCGAGGAGGCCGTTGCATCGGTCGCCAAGCGTCTGGGACGTGGCATTAAGAAGTAGTTGGCCTGCTATGTGCTAGATATGAGACAAACGGGTGGTAGCCGTATCGGCTACCACCCGTTTTTGCTGGACGTATGCTGCGTAAACGCCCCAACTATCACCTCTTCCGAAAGCTACGTGTCAGTGGCACCAAAAATCGCCCTTGGAACCCTGAGATAATGAACATATGTAGCCGTTCGCCGCAAATTACCGTCCGTTTATGGAACCCACCTCTAGCGCGTGTCATCCTTACGGTTGAATAAATACACATCCATGGAATTACGTAAGAGAGGACTGTTCCTATGAGCTACAAGACCGTTTGTGTTGCCGGTGGCGGCGTGTTGGGAAGCCAGATTGCCTTTCAGGCTGCCTACTGCGGCTTCGATGTGACGATCTGGCTGCGCAGCGAGGGAAGCATCGGCCGCACTCAGCCCAAGATCGATCATGTGCGCGAGGAGTACATCGCGGCTATCGAGGGCATGGCGGACGGCACGGGCGAGTGGTGTGCCGGTATCGCCGATAGCGACCAGCCCTTCGATAAGGAGGCGGCGCTCGCCGCCGTCGAGCGTGCCTACTCCACACTCAAGCTAGAGCTCGATCTTGCCAAGGCAGTGGCCGACGCCGATCTGGTTATCGAGTCGATGGCCGAGGACACCCAGGCAAAGATCGACTTCTACAAGAAGCTCGCCCCGGTTCTCCCGCAAAAGACCGTTGTCGTGACGAACTCCTCCACGCTGCTGCCGAGCACCTTTGCCAAGTACACTGGCCGCCCCGAGAAGTACCTGTCGCTGCACTTTGCCAACTCCATCTGGAAGAACAACATGACCGAGGTCATGGCTCAGGACCAGACCGACAAGCGCTATTTCGATGAGCTCGTCGACTTTGCCAGCGACATCCGTATGCTTGCCCTGCCCGTCAACAAGGAAAAGAACGGCTATCTGCTCAATTCCATGCTGGTACCGTGGCTGCTGTCGGGCCTTGACCTGTACGTCTCGGGCGTCAGCGACCCCAAGAGCATCGACCTCGCATGGACGCGCGGCACTGGCGCGCCCAAGGGCCCGTTCCGCGTGTTCGACACCGTGGGTATCCAGACGGCCTATAACATCGTCATGCAGTATCAGAAGGTGCCGGGCTTGGTGAGCCCGCTGCTCAAAAAGATGATGATGCCCTACAACTTTAAGGCCATGGCATCCGTCCTCAAGCAGATGCTCGACGAAGGCAAGTTGGGCGAAAGCTCGGGCGAGGGCTTCTTCAAGTACTAAAAAGATTCCTCGGCAACATTGAGAAACGTATCTTTTGCATTGTCGATGCGCCGCAGCGCCGCTCGGCAACGGGACAATCCGCTTTATGCGCCAACGCGAACTTGTCGACTTTGCCGTGGACTGGATCGAGCACCATCGCGGCCGCCCCGATTGATCACTTGGGAGCGGAAGGGTTGCGGATTCCCTTCGCGCCCCGCGTTTCCGTATCGCTACAAGCTTAAACTTGCATTAAGGGGCGTTTGTTAAACTGCGAGTCATAATTAGACAGGGCTGGGCAAACGCCGTGGTATATGAGGGAACAACAATGGTATTCAAAGACGGTAACGATATGGAATTGAGTGACAAGGACAACAGACTGTTTTCGCGTCGAGCGGCTCTTGCGGGTGCGGCGGGCACGCTGGCGCTTGCCGGGACAGGGCTCATGGGCTGCTCGGTCGGCGGGGCCGGCACGGGCGCCGCATCTACTGCGAGCAACGAGCTCACTGACGAGCAAAAGAAACTCCACAAGCAGATTGTCGCGACCTACGACGTCGAGAAGCAGGCGGCCATCAAGGAGCGGCTCGATGCCGAGTACGCTGACGGCGGCTACAACGAGACCACTCCGTTTATCGCGCAGGATCCCTTTGGCACCGATACCCTGAGCTGCTACGTTCGCTTTGCGACAACGGATTCCGTAACCGTCTCCTACAAGGTCGCCGGTCGCAAAAAGACTGGTGACACGCCCAAGGTCGCCGCGTTTTCCCATACGCCCCACGGCGGCGACGCGCCGGCCACGGAACACGAGTTCAAGGTCATCGGCCTCATTCCCAACCACAAAAACACGGTAACCATCACTTGCACGGCACAAGATGGTATCAGCCGCACCTCGACGTTCACGGTCAAGACGCCGGCTCTCAAAGGCGAGGAAGAAGAGCAGCTCGCCGTCACGTCGGGGGAGTCCAATACGCCGCTTGCCGATGGTCTCTTTACTATTCTGGGCAACGACTCGTCCAAGCTCGACTTTATGTACCTCTACGACAACGACGGCCAGATTCGCGGCGAGGTGCCGATTGTCGGCTACCGCAGCCACCGCTTGCTGTTCCCGGGCGACGGCAGCATGATCATGAGCGTCTCGACTACCAAGATGGCCCAGATCAACGCCATCGGCCAGGTGGTAAACGTCTGGAGCACGGGCGACTACGAGCTACACCACGACTACGCTTTCGATGACGATGGCAACCTGCTGGTGCTGGCGAGTCACGCCGGCTCCGAAGCCGATTTGGACGTCGATCGCGCGGCTGCCAAAAAAGATAAGGACGATCGCGTTAATGTAGAGGACCTCATCATTAAGGTCGACATAACAACAGGTGACGTCTCTCTCGTCGTGGACCTGGGCGATATATTCCCCGACCTCAAGGCAAGCGCCAAGGTTGCCTCGGACGGCGACCTGGATTGGATTCACATCAACACGATCCAGTGGCTCGGCGGCGGCACCGTTTTGCTCAGCTCGCGCGAGACCTCAACGGTCATCAAGCTCACGGATATCTACGGTACGCCTACGGTCGATTGGCTTATGGGCTCGCCAGAGTTTTGGGCCGGCTCGGGCTTTGAGGACAAGTTGCTGCAGGCTCAAGGCGATTTTTCGCTCAACGCAGGCCAGCATAGTGTGACCTATCTGCCAAACGACGAGACGACCGCGACTGGTCGCTACCAGGTGCTGCTATACGACAACAACTTTGGTGCTGCCGAGAGCTATCCCAAGTTCGACTGGGGCCAGCTGGGCGCTGCGGTAGTGACCGACTACAGCAAGGGAACGCATTCGTTTGGGCGCATTTTTACGGTGGACGAGACCGCGCGCACCTACGAGCTTGTGGACCAGATCGCAGTGCCGTTCTCAGGTTACGTAAGTAGTGCGCAGCGCGTCGGCGATTCGAATAGCATGCTCGTGGCATCGGGCATAGCCAAGACCTTTGCCGAGTACGATCGCTATGGACTGCCCATTGCCACGTACGAGATGGAAGCCGAGAAGTACATCTACCGCGTGTACAAGTACGAGCTGTAGCGCTGCGCTTGGCTGTGCCTGTGCCCCGCGGCTGCGCGCGCTCGTACCGGGCCTACCTCACGTTCCGCATCACTTCACGTCAAACTCCACGCGATCGAGTTCGGGTACGTTGAGGTCGATGAGCTTGCGGGCAACACGGCGGTCGTGCGCCCCGAGCGTCTCGCTTGTCGTTACGCGAGCGACAGTCTGGCGCTCGACAACGCCCTCCTTGTCGCCCTCGGTAGCCGAGGTCTCGACGGCGACGGTGTAATCCTTAAAGCCCGGCAGCACCGCCGCAAGTTCGCGCGTGGTTTCAGTGACGCCGTAGCCGTCTTGCACACCGGCCTGCGCCGAGCCAATAGACCCCGCCGTCATAATAATGCAGGGGATGGCAAAGATCACCGTGCCCACGATGATGCGGCGGCGCACCTTGCGTGATAGCTCGTTGACCTCGGCGTTTTCTTCAGCAGTCACAATACCGTCGCCGTTCAGGTCGCGCTTGAGCGGCACGCGCAAAAGAAGCAGCACGGCTTCGGCAGCCAGTGCGATAAAGACCACGTTGATGCCAAACTCATAAAGCGCCGAGAGAAACAGTGAC
This sequence comes from Collinsella sp. LCP21S3_A3, assembly GCF_052118905.1. Classification (NCBI taxonomy): domain Bacteria; kingdom Bacillati; phylum Actinomycetota; class Coriobacteriia; order Coriobacteriales; family Coriobacteriaceae; genus Collinsella; species Collinsella sp. LCP21S3_A3. The sequence goes on from NZ_JBQKGH010000001.1 coordinate 186,019, forward strand.
CCGCTTGCAATGGCGATGCCATAGCCCGCCGCGCACAGGGGAGGCATGAGCGCGGTCGCCACGGCCACGCCGGCGATAAGCGTGGCAGGTTCCTGGTCACGCGAGTTGCCCAGCCCGCCCGCAAAGCCGCCCGCGAGCGCGACGGCAAGGTCCCACACAGTGGGCGTCGAGTTGTCGATGATGGCGGCCGTGGTGGTGCCAAGGGGCGAGAGCTTAAAATACAGCGTGGACGTGATCAGACAAAAGGCCATCTGTAGCGCGAGGCCGGCGACGGCCTCGACGGCAATCTCGCGGTCAAGCGTGGCGATGCCATATGCCATGGCAAGGACCGATCCCATGAGTGGGCAGATGAGCATGGCGCCCACGATGGCAATGTCCGAGTCGATATCGAGGCCGATGCTCGCGATGAGCATGGCGATGATGAGGATGCATAAGTGCGAGCCGGTCAGCCGCGCCCCGTTTACAAAGCGCTTGCGAATCACGTGATAGGGCGCGCGACCCTCGCGAATGTTGAATGCGCGCTTTAGGAAGCGGCCGGTGTTCTCCAGGGCCTCACTATGGGCAGGTCGAATGCCGTGGCGCCGGTGATGGCGTTTGCGTAGTCGCTTGATCTGTTGTTTGTCGAGTTCCATGTCCACCTCGTATTGCCGCAGGAACGCGGGTGCGCTCGCAGCATGTACTCTACACCGTGGCGGGCGGGGTGGTCATCTTGACGTGAAACTTAGACGAGCAGGTAAGGGGGACGTCAAATGCGGTTGCGGCCGAGTGTTTCGACAGATACAGAGCGCGGGGCCGGATGGTATCCGGCCCCGCGCTCTGTACGGGTACATTGTTGTTGGGTTTAGCCCAGCAGACTTAGGCCGACGGAGACAAACGCCAGGATAACGCCAACGACGGACTCGCCTCCCAACAGGCCGCTGGCGACGACCAGGCCCTGCTCCTGGAAGGCAGCATCCTTGGAAGCCTTCTCTTTGCCCGAAAGACCGGCGGCGTCGCGGTGGGCTGCCCACTTGTCGTAGGCGAGCTTGACGCAGGAGCCCAAGAAGGCCGTGAGCGACATGTAGAACGGCAGGTACACGCCCAGACCGATCATCATGGCCGGAATGCCGAGCCAATACATGACGATGCCGGCGATAAAACCGCCTGCGAACCACGGCACGCTCGGGATGCCCGAGACCATGGTGGCGACTACGCTTGCCTGCGCGGCCACAAAGCTCTTGTCGGGACCAAAGGCGTCCGGACCATAGGCGGTGACGAGCGCGACTATGACGGCGGCAGCGACCAGTGCGCCCACGATGCCGCCAATGGCCTGGCCGATCCACTGTGCGCGCGGGTTGGTGCCCAGCACGGCGCCGGCCTTAAAGTCGTTCATGACGTCGCCCGCAAGGCCGCACGCCACGGCCACGATGCCGGCGATAAAGAACAGCTTGACCTGCGCAAGCTGCGCGAAGGCCGCTACGATGAGCATGACGATGAGTCCAAAGATCTCCATGGGGTCAATACCCGTCTGGCCGCAGCTCTGCGCACTCATGATGGTGGTGACAAAGGTGAACAGTGTGACGATGACGGCTGGGACGGGGCCAAGGTCGAGCGCGATGGCGATGATCACGGCGATGGCGGCGGTGCCCAGGCCGATGATGCCGGCGTCGAGCTTAAGCGAGCCCGAGATGAGCGACTGCTCGTCGGTGTCGGTGGAGCTGTCGGCGGCAAGACCGCGGACGATACCGGCGACCTGCGGCAGGATGTCTTTAAGGACGACGGCGACGCCAAAGCCCATCATAAGGCCCATACCTAAGGACTTGACGATACCCTGCGCGGTCACAATATCGAACAGGCCGGCAGCGGTGCCGCCGACGATAATGCCAAAGTTGCCCAGCAGCGCGCCGGCAAACCAGAAGGCGACGGGGGCAAAGCCCACCAAAAAGCCGATGGACAGCAACATGGGCGAGTTGTAGATGGCAAAGGTCACGCCGGGGATATTGAGCGTGCACAGCATGCTGGGCACCACGCCCAGGGCGTCGCGCAGCACGCTATAGATGCCTGCGATGGCCATGGAGCCAAAGAGCTGCTTGCCGGTCTTGCCGCCGGCCTCGGTAGCACGCAGGGTCTGGGCTGCGGCGTTGCCGGTGGGAAACTCCAGCGCGGCGTCCACGATAAAGTGACGGTGGATGAGCGCCGTTGCCAGAAGGCCCAAAATGGTGCCGGCGAGCGCCACGATAAACATGTCGAGCCAGCTGATCTGGTCGGCATAGCCCAGCATCCAGGCGCCCGGGATGGTAAACGCCAGGCCGCCGGCGACCATGGCACCCGCGGACATGATGGTGTGGGTAACGTTGGCCTCGTTGAGGCTGGCATTGCCCATGAGCTTAAGGAAGAACAACGAGATGACGGCAGCGAAAATGATCGGCCAGGGGAGGGCGCCCATCTTGAGGGCCGTGTAGGCCGAGCTTGCCGTGATAATCACGCAGCCAAGGACGCCGATGACGACGCCGCGCAGCGTGAGTTGACCGCGCATAGAGGTGCGGTTCGAGGGATTGCCCATATAGAACTCCTTTGCGTATATCCGCTTCCCCCGTAAGCGCCGCTACGGATACGGCGCGGGAAGTCGGGTTACCAAGGGCCGCCGCGTGAGCTCGCGCACGACCGCGCATCAGTATAGCGGCAAGGTAGTCATTTTGGGACGGGGCTATTTTAGCTACCCTTTGACAGTCGACGAATTATCTGGGATTGGGGCAAATATCAACCGACATATTGGGGTAGCTAAAATAGCCCCGTCCCAAAATGACTACCTGGGATGGCTGGTTCGGGTAGGGGATATACTGCTGGGCAGACGAAAGGAGCGCCGACGATGCTTAATGGGTGCGCATATATATTGACGGTCGACGTGGGCAACACGTTCATTCGCTTTGGTCTGTTTGCCGAGGATTCGGCCGCGGCGCAGGAATGCCCGCTTGCGACGTGCGAGATCACGACGCCGCCGAGCATTACGGCCGATGAGGCGCGCATGAGGCTCGCGCGGGTCATGGGCGCACTGGCAGCCGATGCGGGCATGCCTGGTGTGCTCGTTCCCGCGGCAGCAGTGCTGAGCTGTGTGGTGCCGGCGCTCGAGCGCCCGTGGAAGGCGGCACTTTCCCGTACCTGCACGGGGCGCGTGCTTACCGTGGGGCCAGGACTTAAGACCGGCATGCCCGTGCACTACGACGACCCGGCCGAGATCGGTCCCGATCGCATCGCCGACGCCGTGGCGGCCCGTGCCGTCTACGGCTCTCCGTGCATCGTGATCGACCTGGGCACTACGACCAATATCGAGGTCATCGATGCGCGCGGAACCTTTGTCGGCGGTGTTATCGCGCCGGGGCTGGCGCTCGGCGCTCGCTCGCTCTCGGCCGCTGCGGCGCGCCTGCCGCAAGTCGAGCCCTCGGCACCCACGCATGTGATCGGTCGCAACACGCGCGAGGCCATGCGCTCGGGCGTGGTCTTGGGCGAGGTGGCCCGTATCGACGGCATGCTCGACATGGTGCTTGCCGAGATGCGCTCGACCAAGGCGGCAGGCGAGGGCAGCGTGCCCATTGTCATCACCGGCGACGATGCCGAGGCGCTCGCGGCGTTGGTCGGCCACAGCCTGACGGTAGACGACGCGCTGACGCTGCGGGGTCTCGCCGAGCTGTACCGCATCAACCAAAAGCCTCGCCGCGCATAAAGCCAAGGACGTCGGCGCCGGGAGGAAACAGCCCCGCCTTTCACCTGCTACAATGGGCCAAACTATTTCGATTTCGGAGGTGTCTGCCATGTCGGACGATCTTCATCAAACCGCGTCGGGCAAGCGCCGCGACGTTATTAGCTGGGACGAGTTCTTTATGAGCGTGGCCATCGCCGCGCAGCGCCGCAGCAAGGATCCCAATACGCAGGTGGGCGCGTGCATCGCCAGTACCAACCACCGCATTCTTTCGGTGGGCTACAACGGTACGCCCTCGGCGCTCAACGACGACTTTTTCCCGTGGGGTACGAGCGATGACCCGCTGCAGGACAAACATAACTACGTAGTTCATGCCGAGGCCAACGCCGTGCTCAACTACCGCGGCTCGCTCAAGGACCTTGAGGGTTCCACGGTCTACGTCACGCTGTTCCCGTGCCACGACTGTGCCAAAATTCTGGCGCAGGTAGGTGTGGGCGAGGTTGTCTATCTGGACAATAAGTACGCCGACACCGACGACGGCCGCATCAGTCGCCGCATTCTCGACTCCTGTGGCATTAGCTTCCGCCAGGTTATCGTCGATGTCCACATTGGTACCGGGGAACAAACGCAGCAGTAGCGGCAGCGTGTACGAGCGCCGGGCGTTGGCAAAAGCGGCTAATTAAGCCCCGTCCCAAATTGACTGCTCGTGAAAGTCGTGTCCGCGCGCATGGACGGCTCGCGAGCGGGTACATGGCTGTAGTAACATAGCTCTGTCCGCGGGCGCGCCCGCGTTATTGTGAGAAAGGAGCCCCTGTGGCTGTTAACGAAGAGCTGCTTAAGAAGGTTCTTGAAGAGATTCGCCCCAACCTGCAGGCCGACGGCGGCGACATGGAGTATATGGGCGTTGATGACGAGGGCGTCGTCAAGCTGGAGCTCCAGGGCGCCTGCGCCGGTTGCCCCATGAGCGCTCTGACGCTTTCCATGGGCGTCGAGCGTATCCTCAAGGAGCACGTGCCCGGCGTTACGCGTGTCGAGCAGGTCAATGCCTCCGGCGAGGCCGAGGATCTGTACGACGAGTATGCGCCGTTCTGAGAAGCGAAAGCTGCGGGCGATGTGCTCCGCATAGACGTCATGCCCAAACGTGCGGCTGCGAGCGAAAGGCCCGCGGCCGCATTTGTATGTAGGGAACAGGGGGACCGATATGCTCAACGACCTCTACCATATGCTTGATCCTGTCGCCATTTCGGCGGGGCCCATCACCATCTACTGGTACGGCTTGGCCTATGTGGTCGGAGCTCTGCTCACGGCGGTCGTCATGTACCGCACGCAGCGTCGTTGGGGTTTTGACATTACGGTCGACGACCTGATGAGTGTCGTGGTTGGTGTGGTCTTTGGCCTCATCATTGGCGCCCGTCTGTTCTACGTCATCTTTTACGGTGACGGCTACTACTGGGCGCATCCGCTCGAGATCTTTGCCACCAACGAAGGCGGCATGAGTTTCCATGGCGGCCTGGTGGGCGGCATCATCGGCGGCGTGCTCGTGTGCCGCATGTACAAGCTCGACGCCTGGACCATCGCCGACCTTGCCGTTATCGGTGCTCCGCTGGCCCTGTGCCTGGGGCGCTGCGCCAACTTTGTCAACGGCGAGCTGTGGGGCAAGCCGACCGATCTGCCCTGGGGCGTGATCTTTGGCGGCACCGCGGGCGATATGCCGCGCCATCCATCCCAGCTCTACGAGGCATTCCTCGAGGGCATTGTGCTCTTTTGCATTCTGCAGGTGCTCAGCCGCAAAAAACCGCTGCTGCCCCAGGGTACGTTTATGGGTGTGTTTGTGATGGGGTACGGCATCGTCCGCTTTCTCGTTGAGTTCGTGCGCGTGCCCGATGCCCAGCTGGGCTATCTGCTGGGCGGCGTCATCACCATGGGCCAGCTGCTGAGTTTGCCGCTCGTGATCGCCGGCCTGGCGCTCATCATTTTTGCCCTCCGTCGCAACCGTCCCCAGCGCATCTATCTCGACGCCTAACCACCACATACACCACAAAGGGGACAGGCACCTTTGTGGTGGTTTTGCCAGGCAACGATGACAGAACCGTAACGTTTCCCCAGATAAAACCTGCCAAAATAAACCTGTCCCTTTTTGGCAGGTTTCTAGAAAGGCTTTTCGGACTGTGAAGGATTCCGATCTCTCCACAACGGCTGCGCGCGACGCCGCCCGCATCGTTTGGTTTAAGCGCTATCCCGCCAAGCAGACGCTCGTCGCATTTTTGCTCGCCCTGCTGGCGACCACGGCGTTTTCCATCGATCCCGCCCCGGTGTCGAGCAACGCGGTCCTGGCGATCGATCCCAAGGCGACGGGCATGCTTTACGTGTGCTACGAGGTACTCCTCTCATTTGCCGGCCATACCGACGCTGTGATGCTGCTCGCGCTGGCCTGCCTGCTCACGCTGCCGTTTCGCTATGTGTTCTTTGGCCGCGGTGACGCTTGGCGCCCCTCGGTCGTGCTGCCGTCGCTGTTCTTTGCCGTCTGCATGGTGTTCGGCCGCAGTTACGACCTCACCGATTCGGCCGAGATTGTGCTGGGCGACAAGGCGCGTGTTATCTGCGCCTGGATTGGCGGCGCGGGCTGGATGCTTCTGGCGATTGTGTCCTTCTATCTGGCTTTTGAGTTTTTGGATTGGTTGAGTTCTCGCCGCATTCCGTTTTCGGAGGCGCATTTTGGCCGCGTGTGGCGTGTTACCCACGCCGTGCTCTCGGTCCATCCTTTTGTTGGGCCGTTTCTTGTACTCATGATTGTCTGGGCGCCCACGCTTATCGCCTCGCTGCCCGGCCTCTTTATGGGAGATACGGGCGCGCAGATCCGCCAATGGTTCAACTACCCCAACGGCACGAGCGACTACCTGCGCCTGCTTAACCCCAACGTGCTGCTCAACGGCCATCATCCGGTGGTGCACACGGCCATCATCGGCTCGTGTGTGCAACTGGGGCTTTCGCTATTCAATAGCGCCAATGCGGGTCTTGCCATCTACACCTGCGCCCAATTTGTCATCACGGCCGCCTGCGTGGCCTATTCCATATCGTCGCTGCGCAAGCTGGGCGTGAGCCTGCCGGTCCGCGGCGTCATCTTGCTGTTCTTTGCGTTTATGCCGATGTTCTCCAACTACGCGGCGCTGCTGACCAAAGACGTACTGTTTGCCGATGCGTTTCTGGTACTGCTCGTTCAGACCGTCAAGCTCGTGGCATGTGGCCTGCCCCGTCGCGATGTCAATGCCGAGCGCGCGGGCGAGCGCACGCCTGTGCTCTTTGCGCGCCACGACTGGCTGTTGCTCGTGCTGGGCGCCATGGGTTCCACGTTTTTGCGCAATGGCGGCCTGGTCTTTCCGTTGGCGGCCTGCGTGATTGCGGCGGCGTTTTGCGCCTGGGACGCGCATGTGGCCCGTCGCGTGGTCAAACAGTCTGGCGTCGCACCCTCATGCGCCACGCCGCGCTTCCGCTGGGCCGGCGTTCTCGCGGTGCTCGTGCTCTGCCTTGCCTCCAACATGTACTTTACCAAGGTCTTTATGCCCGCGCACGATATCACGCCGGGCTCCAAGCGCGAGATCCTCTCGATTCCGTTTCAACAGACGGCGCGCTTCGTCCAAAAGCACGACGGCCTTAATTCGGGCGTTAACCCCAAGGTCAAAGACGACGGCACGATTGAGGAAGCTCCCTGCGACGGTCTGGTGACCGATAAGGAACGCGCTGCGATCGATCGGGTGCTCAAGTACGAGAATCTGGGCCGCCGTTACAACCCCGACAAGTCGGATGCCGTAAAAAACTGTTTTAACGAGTACGCCTCGCAGGAGGACATCAAGGCCTATTTTGAGGCGTGGGCCCAGATGTTCAAAAAGGATCCCGAGTGCTATATCTCGGCGCTCATCAATAACTACTACGGCTACTTTTATCCGAGTGCCCGCGATGCGTGGGTCTACAGCACGGCGCGCAGTGCCGAGATCATGGCGAAGCCCGATAACCTCAAGTACTTCGACTTCCATCCGGTCGATAGCAAGGTTGTGCGCTGGTGCGACCACCTGATCAACCTGTATCGCGTGGCAGTACAACGCATCCCGTTTATCTCGCTCACCATGAGCTCGGCCACCTATGTGTGGATCATGATCGCTGTGGTGGTCTATCTGCTACGTCGTCATTCGTGGCGCGGGCTGGCCATTTGGGTGCCGCTGCTGGGTGTGCTCGCCGTGTGCCTGATCGGTCCCTGCAACGGCTCGACCTACATGCGCTACCTGTATCCAGTCATCGCCTGCATGCCCTTCGCCATCGGCGCCACCATCACCCGCAGCGACCTCCTCTGGTTCTAACTTGGTGCAAAGGGGACAGGTTACTTTGCACCAAGGGGCTGCATCATCACGACGCCTTCATTTTGGGGTTTATCTCGCAGGCCAGTAGGTATATCATAACGACGTTTGTTTATATTGCCCGAGCATCTGCGCTGGGCTTTAGGTCGAAACCGATAGGAGACACGTATGTCCGGACACTCTAAGTGGGCCACAACCAAGCATCGTAAGGGCGCGCAGGACGCCAAGCGTTCCGCCCTCTTCTCCAAGCTGAGCCGCAACATCACCGTTGCTGCCCGTCTCGGCGGCGACCCGCTGCCCGAGAACAACGCCAGCCTCGCCGCTGCCGTTGCCAAGGCCAAGGCTCAGTCCATGCCCAAGGACAAGATCAAGTCCGCTATCGACAAGGCCTTCGGTTCGGGTGCCGATGCCGCCGTCTACGAGAACATCGTGTACGAAGGCTATGGTCCCGCCGGCGTTGCCGTCTACGTCGACTGCCTGACCGATAACCGCAACCGTACCGCCGCCGATGTCCGTTCCGCCTTCTCCCACGCTGGCGGCAACCTGGGCACCTCCGGCTCCGTCGCCTTCCAGTTTGAGCGCAAGGGCCAGATCGTCGTCGCCAAGGAGATCCTGGACGAGAACGCCAAGAAGGAGACCATGATCGCCAACGGTGCTGCCGGTGACGAGGAAGAGTTCATGATGGCTATCGCCGAGGCCGGTGGCGACGACTACGAGGACGCCGGCGAGGAGTGGATCGTTTGGACCGCCGCCAACGACGTCATGGCTGTTTCCAAGGCGCTCGAGGAACAGGGCATCCAGGTCAAGGGCTCCGAGACCACTATGGTTCCGACCACCCCGACCGAGGTCTCCGGTGCCGACGCCAAGAAGGTCCAGCGCCTCATCGACCGTCTCGAGGAGCTCGACGACGTTCAGGATGTTTACAGCACCATGGACATGACCGACGAGGTCATCGCTGCCCTCGAGGAGGAGTAGCGCCTGCACGGGTTAAGCCGTGCATATCTGGGCATAATGAAGCGAGCATACAAGCCTCGTGGAATAGATGAGCCGGATCCGCGTGCGTATGGCACCGGACCCGGCTCTTTTATAATGATGCGAATCGTTTTGCATTCTGTGGACCGAAACCTGAAGGGAGCGCGCGTGCGCGTACTCAAACGAGCCCTAGCAACCGTGTACCTTGCCGCCGCCATCGTGGCGCTGGGCACGCTTGTCTGCCAGTTCTGGGGACCGTATACGTATCGCTTTATGCTGCTGTTGCGTGACACCATGCCTCGCGTCGTCGTTACGGTGTGCGCCGCCATCGTGGCACTTGGCGTGCTCATCGGGTTTTTCCGCCTGATGTTCGCGCGTCGCGAGCCGTCCTGCGTACATCCGGCGGGGGAGCGCAACATCGAGGTCACCCTCGCAGCGCTTTCCTCGTGCGCTCGCGCTGCGGCGGAGCGCGACGACCGTGTGATGGTCGAGCATGTCGAGGCGCGCGTGCAGGGTTCCGACGAATCGCTCGTCCGTTTTAAGGTCGACGCCATCGCGCTCGATGACCGGGACGTGGCCTCCCTTGCAACCGCGATGCAGCAACGTATCGAGGAGGCCTGCGACACCATGCTCGGCACGCCGGGCACGACCGCGCGCGTCCGTTTTTTGCCGTCCAAGACTACCGTCCAGACCGTGGAGGTTTCCGGTGAGTGATACCAATCAAGACAAGACCGTCCGCACCCCGCGCCTGACGATCGACCAGAACGCTACGCCGGCGAGCGAGTCCGCCGACACCACCCCCGAGGCTGGCGAGCAGCACGACAGCGCCGCCAACGACTTTGACGAGGCCATGGGTCTCATTAAGGGTACGGGGGCGGCCATCTGGAGCTATGCCGTCCGTCATCCCAACACCACGCTCGGGGCCGTCGCTGGTTTTGTGCTCGCCGTGCTGGTGCTCACGCTCGGCCTATGGGACACACTCGTCATCGCATTCTTTGTGCTGATCGGCGCCGTGATTGGCCAGATCCGTGACGGCGAGAACGGGATCGTCAACTTCTTCGGCCGTCTGTTTAGCGGCCGCTAGTATGTATTCGACCGCCGCGTGCGCGGTGGGCATAAGGAGGAACCATGGCTTTTAACACGAAGGTCGATGTGGCCGATACCGAGCTCGAGGCAGACGAGACCGTCGCCGCCGAGGCTGAGGACGTAACGCTCGAGGACGGGGCGCTCGTCGAGGCCGAGCCCGCCGACGATGCGGACGAGGATGACGAGGAAGCGGGCGAGTCCGAGGATTCGCTGACCTATTCCAACGGTGTGATCGAGAAGATCGTCGCCATGGCCACCCGCGAGGTGCCGCACGTCCTGGGCATGAAGGGCAACCTTATGCACTTTGTGCAGGAGCAGTTTGGTGCCGAGAACCTGACCAAGGGCGTGACGGTCGAGGTCACCGATGACAACCGCGTGGTCGTCAACATTTCCGTCATTATCGAGTACGGCGCCTACGCACCCGCGATTTTCGACGACGTTAAGGCGCGCGTGACCGAGCGTCTGGCCGCGATGACCGGCCTTGAGGTGGCAGGCGTCAACCTGCGCATCGAGGATGTCATCACCCCCGAGGAGTACGAGCATCGCACCAGCCAGCACGAGTAACCTACCAAATAGGGACAGGTTTGTTTCGATAGGTTTTACCTGCGAAAACGCTAAACGGTCGACCGCGCAAGCAAAAGTGCGGTCGACCGTTTTCTATATGCCCTCGATGTAGTCATTCCGCTCGTCTAACTTAGGGTTGCAATCTTCGCGTTCCGCGTTACCCTAATGGGCGCATTGTTTCCAAATTGTTAACGAGGGGTTGCCGTAATGGCCGACGAGCACGAAACAGAAAGCAAGGCATGGGCGATTGAGGCCGCCGCGGCAGAGGCGGCATCGCGTGCCGCCGAGGAGGTGCATCGTCCTCCCGTGGTGCCGATGGAGCGCGTGGTCGATCGCGCCGATATCGAGCGCGGCGAGCGTGCCGGCCGCAAGCGCAGCCAGGAGCCGGGCTTCCCGCGCTTTTTCGCCGAGCTCAATCTGGGCCTGATCCTCACGGCGTTCGCCATCGTGGCCTTTAAAACCCCCAATCACTTTGCCTTCGGCGGAACCTCGGGCGTGTCGGTCATTCTTTCCACGCTGTTCCCGACTCTGCCCGTCGGCGTCTTTATGTGGATCATCAATGCGGTTCTCGTCGTCTTGGGCTTTATCTTTTTGGAGCGCAAGGCAATCCTTTGGAGCGTTTTTGCCTCGTTTGCGCTTTCGGCCTACGTCTCGCTGTTTGAGCTCTTCATTCCGCCGGATGTTTCGATGACGGGCGATATGTGGCTCGACCTGTGTTTTGCCGTGATTTTGCCGGCGCTCGGCAGTGCCATTGTCTTTGATATTGGCGCCTCGACGGGCGGCACCGATATCCTTGCCATGATCCTCAAGCGTCGCACGACGCTCGAGATCGGACGCGCCTTGCTACTGGTCGATATCGGCATCGTGACTATCGCGGCCTTTTTGTACGGTCCGCGCGTTGGCCTGTACTGCGTGCTCGGCCTGTTTGCCAAGACGCTTGTGGTCGACAAGGCCATCGAGAGCATTCACTTGCGCAAGGTCTGTACGATTATTTGCTCCGAACCGCGCAAAGTCGAGGAGTTTATCGTCAAGCATCTCAACCGCACGGCAACGATCAGCCGCGGCTACGGTGCCTTCTCGGGCAATTGCGTGACGGTGATCATGAGCGTGCTGAGCCGTCGCGAGGCAGTGCAACTGCGCCGCTATACCCGCGATATCGATCCAGATGCGTTTATCACGATCGTTGACAGCTCCGAGATCGTGGGCAAGGGCTTCCGCGGCACGAACTAGCGCGGATATACCCTTCGAACCATTGAATAAAGCCGCCTACGTTTCAAATCGGTCATCTTGGGGTATTTGTCCCCACATTGCGCGATAATGTTGCCAAAGACGTCGTTTGCGATCTGGGTGATTCGCTCTAGATACGAAGGGATGATTTCGATGTTCTGTTCGCAGTGTGGCGCCCCCATGGGCGATAACGACAAGTTCTGCGGCGTGTGCGGTGCCCCTAATACCGAGGTCAGGGCCGCCGGCCCCGCTCCCCAGGGACAGTCTCGGCCCCAGCAGTTTGTTCCGCAACCGCCCGTGGCGAATGCGCCAAAGGGCTGTGTGGCTCAGGCGTTCCAAGACATGACCAAGACTCCGGGCGTGCTGCAGCGCGTGTGCCAGATTGCTTTTTTGCCGGCGCTTATCTGCGTCGTGTCGGTGCTCGTGCTGTTCATTCCCGTTATCGGCGGTATTGCAGCTGCCATCGGCTTTTTGGCCGCCTGCGTGGCGAGTGTGTGCGGTTCGGGCTTTGGCATCGAGTGGGGTCGCGACCTGTCGCTTAAGATCGATGACGGCATGGATCGTCCGTTGATGCGTTCCACATCGTTTGGCCTCGGGGTCTTTTCGAGCGTTATTTCGGTCGTGCTCGAGATTATCGCTGCCATTCCCGTTATTGGTGTAGTGCTTTCGCTGGTGGAGAGCGTGGTAATTGGCGCGGCGGGCTCGTATTCGTATTACGGCTCTTCTGCGCTCGAGACTGCGCTGTTTGGCTCGCTTGGCCTGCTTGTCCTGGCTATGATTGCCACGGCGGTCCTGGGAGTCTTCTTTAAGATGTTCGCCGATATCGCCGTGATGCACTTTGCGGTGACCGGTCGCGTCGAGAGCGCGTTTTCGCTCGACAAGGTCTGGGCGGCCTTTAAGAACAATAAGACCAAGCTGTTTTGCGCTTCATTCCTTCCCGAGTTTTTGACGGGCCTGGTCGCCAACGTTGTCACATGGATCTTGACGGCGGTCTTTGGCGCTATTGCCTCTGTCGGTATGTATAGCTACTACTATCGTCCTACGGGTATTGAGGCAATTGTTACCGGCGGTGGCATCTCACTCGTGCTGTTCCTGGTGCTGATCGCTTTCGTCACCGTATTTCTAACGGTCTTTGGCAAGATGCTCAAGCACCGTGCCGTTGGCTATTGGGTCGCACGCTATGCAAGCGAGTGGGCCGATGAGGATAAGGATGACGTCCTGACGTTTGTATTGCCCTTCGAGAAGAAGTCCGCTCCTTCGGGTTACAGCGCTCCGGATGTCGCGCCTGAGTCTGTCCTGGGATCTGCGCCGGAGTCCGAGCCCACGACGGAGTCCGAGCCCGAGACGGAGCCCGAGCCCGAGACGGAACCCGCGCCCGAGACGGAACCCGAGCCAAGCTCCGACGAGGACCCGCAAGACGAGTAGCCCTGTCACCTGCCATTTGGGGACGGGATAGAAATGGTAGAAATAGTGCTTGACGAATGAGCGGGGGCGGACGTGTCGAAACGTCCGCCCCCGCTTTGACATCGCGATGTGGCTACGGCTGCGAGATGGTCGCGATTCGACTACTCGTTGTGCTTCTCCTCGTGACGAGCGGCGGTGCGAGCTTCGTGGATGCCCTTGATGGCGGCATGGCGGGCGGTGCGGGCGTCGTGCATGGCGTCGCGGGCCTCGGCGGCCGTTGCCTTGGCAGAGCGTAGCTTGGCTGCCAGATCGGGATTGGTCTCGGCAACCGCGGCGATAGCGGGGCCGTCGAGCTCCTCTTGCGTGGGCTCGGCCAAAAAGTCGATGGCATACTGAGCGGCTACCATGGAGCCCTTGGCGAGCACGCTCTCGTCGATCTTATAGAAGCAGGAGTGCTGGGCGTACGTGGCGCCAATCTTGGGGTTGCGCGTGCCCACAAAGGCAAGCACACCCGGTACACGGCGCAGGTACTCCGAGAAATCCTCGCCCGAAAGCGTGCCGCGATAATGGCCTTCGCCGGCTGCACCCAGACACTTGACCACGGCCTGACGACAACGCTCACTCGAGGCGACGTCGTTTTCGACCTTGTAGTTGGCGATGGTGTAGTCGGTAAGTTCAGCCTCGGCGCCCAGGGCCGCCGCAGTGTGCTCTACGATGCGGCGCATGAGCTCGGGCATTTCCTCGTGCGTCGAATCGCCATAGGTGCGCACCGTGCCGGCGAGGTAGGCGGTACCGGCGATAACGTTGCGCGCGGTGCCGCCGTGCAGCTCGCCGACGGTAATGACGGCCGGCTCGTAGGGGCTGATCTCGCGCGAAACGATGGTCTGCAGGGCGTTGACGATCTCGGCCGCCACCATGACGGCGTCGTGGCCGCGCTGGGGCATGGCGCCGTGGCACGAGGTGCCGCGGACATCAATGCGGAACCAGTCGGTATTGGCCATGCGCGGACCGGGCTCGCAGCTTACGGTGCCGGCGTCGACCTCACTCCAGATGTGTGCGGCGTAGGCGCCATCGACGCCGTCGAGCACGCCCGTGCCGATCATGAGTTTGGCGCCTTGGCCGTTTTCCTCACTGGGTTGGAAGACGATGCGGACCTCGCCGTGGATGTCGTCGGTCATATGGCGCAGGATCTGCAGCGTGCCGAGCATCATGGCAATGTGGCAGTCGTGGCCGCAGGCGTGCATGCAGCCCTCGTTGACGCTGGCGAACTCCTCGCCGGTCTGCTCGGTGACGGGTAGGGCGTCGATATCCGCGCGCAGCAGGATGCGGCGGCGCGGCGTGCCGTCCTCGCGGTAGGCGTCGGGTGCGGTGCCGCGAAGGGTCGCCACCAGGCCCGTCTTAAGCGGGCGCTCGTAGGGGATATTCATGGCGTCGAGCTGGTTGGCGATGTCAGAAGTCGTGCGCTCTTCGGCGAGGCTCAGCTCCGGGTGCTTATGGAAGTGCCGGCGCTGCTTGATGATGTAGGGCTCAAACTCGGCGGCGATATCTTGGATGGCTGCGGTGACGTCATCAGCCGCGCGGGCCTCGGTCGCTGCCATAATCTGCTGTGCCTTGGTCTTCGTCATGGTCGATTTGCTCCTTGCTGGTTTATCGCAAAATCGTACAGGCTCTTTCCAGTATGCCACCTGCCACTTGGGGACGGGGCAGAAATGGTAGAAATGGATACCTCCGTAACCTTGACAGGTCCAAATTGCTTATGCACGCAGCCTTGGATGCGGCTGTCAAGCCTGAAATCTACCATTTCTACCCCGTCCACAAGGGGCAGGCGGGGCCGTTGGGGTTGGGAAAGGTGCCGTTTACCGCTTGACGTTTTGCAACTGTGGCGGTGGAGTACACTCGGGGGTGTTGAATTTCCTGCCAGAGATGGGGATGCCCATGCAACATATCGATCGGATTATCCGCTCTAAGAACGTCTTTACCTCGCAAGATGGCATCGATACCGCCCGTGAGCTGGCGATTGCCATCGCAGGCGACCGTATCGTCGCAGTCGGCAAGCCCGATGACGTGATCGCCGCCGCGCCTGCCGCCACGCCGGTTATCGACTACGGCGAGCAGTTTGTCTGCCCCGGTTTCCATGACGCTCATCTGCACTTCTTTCATACCTCGGTCGGTTCCTCGCCGTATATGCTCATGGATGGGGGCACGTCCGAGGTGGCGCTGGTGCGGCACGCGCTCGAGTTTTCCCAGGATCTGCCCGACGACGCTTGGGTTGTGACGCAGGGCTGGCGCGACTACCGTTGGGACCCGCCCGAGCATCCTACCAAGGCGTCGCTCGATGCGGTATTTCCCGATCGTCCCTGCGTTATGTACTCGGGCGACGGCCACACGCTGTGGCTCAACAGTCGCGCTCTCGAGGCGCTCGGCGTCACGCGCGACAGCGAGCCGCCAGCGGGCGGCAGCTACGACAAGGACGCAAACGGTGAGCTCACGGGCATTGCTCACGAGGCGGCTGCCATGCAGCTGTTGCCGCGCTGCCTTGAGTGGCTGGGCGAAGATCGCATCGCAAGCGCTTACGCCGATCAAATGAGGCGCATGGCCGAGCAGGGCATCACCTCGATCTGCGACATGTCGCTCATGCCCATGCCGGGCTGCGATTTTATCCGCGACGACGTCTACGACAAACTGCAGACAGCCGGCAAGCTGGGCATTCGTGCCCATCTGTTCCCCACGCTGCTGGATGACCAGTCGCGTCTAGAAGAGCTGCAGGCACGTTACGCGAACAACGCACTGCTTTCGGCGCCGGGCTTTAAGCAGTTCTTTGACGGTGTGTCGAGCGAACATACGGCATATCTCACCGAGCCCTATGCCAATCCGCGCTTCCCGGGCGACCAAGGCCGTCTGACGGTTTCCGCCGAGCGCATGCGCAAGCTGGTTCTGGCGGCTGCGGAGCGCGGCCGCGCCGTGCGCATCCACGTTATCGGCGACGGTGCGATTCATGCCGCGCTGGATATCTTCGAGGAAGCCGCCGGTCTGTACGGCCTGCCCCAGCACGGCCACAACACGCTCGAGCACCTGGAGAACCTCCTGCCCGAGGACATCGACCGCCTGCGCAAGCTCAACGTGGTCGCCTCGAGCCAGCCCTGCCACATTACGCTCGACCCGGGTGGACCGGAGCGCGATTTGGGCTTGGAGCGCAGCCGCATCATGTGGCCGTTCGCAACCTATAAGCAGCGCGGCATTCGCCAAGCCTTCGGTACCGACAGCCCCATCACGCCCGTTACCAGCATGGACGTGCTCTACACGGCTATCACACGCCAGGACCCCAAAAGCCACTGGCCCGAGGGCGGCTGGTTGCCGAGCGAGCGCATCGACGCGGCAACGGCTTTGCGCAACTACACCTTGGGCAGCGCCTATGCAGCAGGCGACGAGCAAAACCTCGGCAGCTTGGAGCCCGGCAAGTATGCTGACCTGGTGGTCTTGGACCAAAACCCGCTCACCGTTGACCCCCAAGAGCTGCAAGCCACCAAGGTTCAGGCCACCTACCTAGCCGGTAACCTCATCTACGAGCGCTGATGCTCATGCCGTGTCGTTAAACGCGGCCCGGGCGACTTATTTTGGGATGGCGCTCGAGCCACGTCTGCATATCGGTGGGGAATCGTTATGAGCGTCCCTGCTCTGCCGGATTTGTGCGTGGGGTGGAGGCTCTGCTGCCCCGCGCGTTCAAATTGGACATTTGCAATGCTGCCTCATGGTGTTTTGCATACTTCCCATTACAGATTGCATAAAAAGGTTGGGATGTTCTTTCTGGCCCTGATGTACCCCCGCCTGGGCCGTGCAAAAAACGGAGTATTCAGCACTGCGAGCTCTGCCGGCGCCGTTGCGGTCGGGTAATGTCATGGGGATTGACGTCATTTTGGCGTCCGGGCAGGCACGAGGCATGCCTTTATGCCCTGATGGGGTCTGCCTGCCGACCCAAATCGCCGGTCGAAGGCGTCCTTGGGACCAATAAGATGTGTCTGGCGCGTATACAGCCATCCTGGTCTGCTGAATACTCCCAAAAATGCACGGTGCTCCCCAGGGGACCCGTGCATGCAGCGAAAGCCATGGCCATGTTCCTATCCGCATCGCCATTTTGCTGCACTGACGTTTCTGAATGCCGCGCCCGAACTAGTTAACTTGGCTCCCGTGTGGCTCCGGAGGGTCGGGATATAAGGTTTATCGCGAGTTCCGCACGAGCCGAAGGCCACGTAATGTGGCCTTCGTGCGAGCAGGACTGCCCGAGCAGGAAACCTTATGCCCCGCCCCTCCGGCGCCACACGGGAGCTGCGCACAAGTTATCCCCCCGGCATTCAGAAAATCTAAGTGTCAAAAAATAAGATTTTTTGACTCTGTGTTGTATAACCCGCCATTCGTGGGTACCATTCAACGCGTACGCAAACAAATAGGGTTAATTCGCGTGGCATAACCACGCGGCCCAAAAAGGAGGAGACAAGCATGTCGTCTTTGAAACCGCTTGCAGATCGTGTTCTGGTCAAGCCCGACGAGGCCGAGCAGAAGACCGCTTCTGGTCTGTATATCGCCAGCAACGCTCAGGAGAAGCCGCAGCGCGGCACCGTCGTTGCCGTTGGCGCTGGCAAGGTCAACGACAAGGGTGAGCGCATCCCCATGGACGTCAAGGAAGGCGACGTTGTCATCTACGGCAAGTTCGGTGGCAACGAGGTCAAGGTCGACGGCGAGAAGTATCTGCTGATGCGCGCCGACGACATCTACGCCGTCGTCGAGGCCTAGTCTCATCAGGCTCTCTGATTCGTCTTTGAACGCGGTCGCCGCATAGGACTCGGAAGCGGCGACGTGAGTCACATTTCTTTTGGAGGATTACCTACCATGGCAAAGAACATTACGTTCAATACCG
This sequence comes from Collinsella sp. LCP21S3_A3, assembly GCF_052118905.1. Classification (NCBI taxonomy): domain Bacteria; kingdom Bacillati; phylum Actinomycetota; class Coriobacteriia; order Coriobacteriales; family Coriobacteriaceae; genus Collinsella; species Collinsella sp. LCP21S3_A3. The sequence goes on from NZ_JBQKGH010000001.1 coordinate 204,209, forward strand.
ATGCCCGCGCTAAGCTCGCCAAGGGCGTCAACACTCTGGCCGATGCCGTTACCGTCACCATGGGCCCCAAGGGTCGCTATGTCGCCCTGCAGCGCACGTTCGGTGCCCCGACCATCACCAACGACGGCGTTTCCGTCGCCAAGGAGATCGAGCTCGAGGACAACATTGAGAACATGGGTGCCCAGCTGGTGAAGGAGGTCGCCACCAAGACCAACGACACCGTGGGTGACGGCACCACCACCGCAACCCTGCTCGCTCAGGCCATCGTTAACGACGGTCTTCGCAACGTCGCCGCTGGCGCCAACCCGCTGGCCATCCGTCGCGGCATCGACAAGGCCGTCAACGCCGCCGTCGCCGAGATGAAGAAGCAGGCCAAGCCGGTCGAGACCAAGGAGCAGATTGCTTCCGTCGGTACCATCTCCGCCGGTGACCCCGAGGTCGGCGAGAAGATCGCCGAGGCCATGGAAGTCGTGGGCAAGGACGGCGTCATCACCGTCGAGGATTCCCAGACGTTCGACATCACCATCGACACCGTCGAGGGCATGCAGTTCGATAAGGGCTACGTCTCCGCTTACTTCGTCACGGACAACGACCGCATGGAGGCCGTGATGAAGGATCCGTACATCCTCATCACCGACCAGAAGATCTCCAGCGTCCAGGACATCATGCCTGTTCTCGAGGCTGTCCAGCGCGCTGGCCGTGGCCTGCTCATCATCGCTGAGGACATCGACGGCGAGGCTCTGCCCACCCTCGTCCTCAACAAGATCCGCGGCGCCCTCAACGTCTGCGCCGTCAAGGCTCCGGGCTACGGTGATCGCCGCAAGCGCATTCTCGAGGACATCGCCGTCCTCACCGGTGGTCAGGCTGCTCTGGACGAGCTGGGCGTGAAGGTCGCTGACATCACCGCCGATATGCTCGGTACCGCTAAGTCCGTCACCATCTCCAAGGACAACACCGTCATCGTCGGCGGCGCTGGCTCTAAGGAGGCCATCGACGCCCGTATTGCTCAGATCAAGGGCGAGATGGAGAACACCACCTCTGACTTCGACCGCGAGAAGCTCCAGGAGCGCCTGGCCAAGCTCTCCGGTGGCGTTGCCGTCATCAAGGTCGGCGCTGCCACCGAGTCCGAGCTCAAGGAGATCAAGCACCGCGTCGAGGACGCCCTGCAGGCAACCCGCGCTGCTGTCGAGGAGGGCATTGTCGCTGGCGGCGGCGTCGCCTTCATGGACGCTGTGTCTGCGCTCGATGCAGTCGAGATCGACGACCCCGAGGAGAAGATCGGCGTCGACATCGTCAAGAAGGCTCTGACCGCTCCGGTCGCAACCATTGCCAAGAACGCTGGCTTTGAGGGCGCTGTCGTGGTCGACAAGGTCGCCGAGCTGCCCGCTGGCCAGGGTCTCAACTCTGCCAGCGGCGAGTGGGGCGACATGATCGAGATGGGCGTCCTCGACCCCGTCAAGGTCAGCCGCGTCACCCTGCAGAACGCTGCTTCTGTCGCCAGCCTGATCCTCATCACCGAGGCCACGGTTTCCGATGTGCCCAAGAACACTCAGCTTGAGGATGCTATCGCTGCTGCTACCGCCGGTCAGCAGGGCGGCGGTATGTACTAAGGCCGACAAGGTCTAGAACTCCCACCGGGAATCCCGGGGGCGTGACGGGGTTTCTCTCCGGAACGTCCTCGGACATGCAAAGAGGCTCCGCATCGCGCTTTGCGCTGCGGAGCCTCTTTGCGTCCTGCGGAATGTTCCGGAGAGAAACCCCGTCACGCCCCCGGATCCCCTGCGTTTACGGCCTTGAAGTCGGCGGGCGGAGAAGGACGTGGTTGTTGGGGATACGTATCCCGGACGCTGTTTCGCGGCTTTGCCGCGAAAAGCGCGTTACTTTGGGGAGGGTGGGGAACGTGGTTGTTGCGGCAACTGATCCCCACCATAAATTACCCTTGACATACTTGCGCGAATACCTGCTCGTGCTACACTTCCAATTGCTGTTTCAGGGCGGGGTGAAATTCCCCACTGGCGGTAAATCGGACGGTGCCAGAGGGGCGCCGTGGCGCAGGCGAGGTACCTGCGTCCGAGCCGATGAGTCCGCGACCCGTGCGTGCGTTGGTTCGCATGTCGGCTGAACTGGTGAAATCCCAGTACCAACGGTTAGAGTCCGGATGAAAGAGGCAGGTGATCTTATGTCTGAACAGTCGCAGCATATCCATTTTGAGAACACGAATAGGTGGAGCACCAAACAGCTCGTTACCATGGCGCTGATGTGCGCCTTGGGCGCCCTGTTTATGTACGTGCAGCTGCCCATCCTTCCTTCGGCGCCGTTTTTGACCTACGACCCGTCGCTGGTGCCGGCGATGGTGTGCGGTTTTGCGTATGGTCCCGGCACCGGTACTGCTGTTGCCGCTATGGCTATCGTTATTCACGCGCTCACCACGGGTGACTGGGTCGGTGCGCTTATGAACCTGGTTGCCACGCTGGGCTACATTCTGCCCGCGGCTATCGTCTACCAGAAGATGCATACCTATAAGGGTGCCGTGATTGGCCTGGTGTTCGGCGTCATTGCCGCTACGGCGCTGTCTATGGTCGCAAACCTTACCATTGGCGTATGGTTCTGGTATGGCTCGGTCGATGCGATCGCTCCGCTCATGGTTCCTGCCGTGCTGCCGTTCAACCTTATCAAGACCGTGCTCAACTCGGTGCTCACGCTTGCAGTGTACAAGGCGGTCTCCAACCTCATCACGCCTAAAAAGAACCAGGTCAAAGGCCGCGCATGATTGATTGTCGAGGCGTTTCCTTTAGCTATGACGGTGTCACGCCGGCGCTCGACGGTATCGATCTGAACATCGAGGATGGCGAGTTTTTCTGCATCCTCGGCGGCAATGGGTCGGGCAAGTCGACGTTTGCCAAGCATCTGAATGCGCTGCTGCAGCCCGATGCAGGAACGGTGCGTATCAACGGCATGGATGCATCCGATCCCGAGTTGGTCTACGACATTCGTTCGACCGCGGGCATGGTATTCCAGAATCCCGATGATCAGCTGGTGGCAACGCTTGTCGAAGATGACGTTGCGTTTGGTCCCGAAAACCTTGGCGTGCCATCGGCGCAAATTGCGCAGCGCGTACGCGAGGCGCTGAAGGGTGTGGGCCTGGTGGGCTTTGAGCGCCGCGAGACCCATGCACTTTCGGGCGGCCAAAAGCAGCGCGTGGCGCTTGCCGGCGTGCTCGCCATGGAACCGCGCGTGCTCATATTGGACGAGGCTTCCTCGATGCTCGATCCGCGTGGACGTAAGGGTCTCATGAAGGTTTGCCGCTCGTTGCACGATCGCGGCATGACCATCGTGATGATTACGCACGTTATGGAAGAGGCCGCCGAGGCCGATCGTGTCGCGGTGTTTCGGGCGGGGCGCGTTGCCATGCTCGGTGCGCCCGAGGAGATTCTGACGCGGGCGGACGAACTTGCCCAGCTCAACCTGGATATGCCGGCGTCGTGCTGTCTAGGTAGGGCACTCCGCGCGAAGGGCGTACCCGTTTGCGCGCAGGTGCGTGAGGCGGATATGGTCGCCGAGATTGCACAGGTTTATGCTGAGCGGAGCGGGGCGGACGTCGCTGGGCGGCCCTCCGCATCCGATTCTCGTGTGCTTGACCATGCATCCTCTGCAGCCGACGGGATGGTCGCGTCGGAACCCGTCATCGAGATTTCGCACCTCTCGCATAGTTACTCGCTGAGCGCCCGCGAGCGCCGCCGATGGCGCAAGCGCTCGACCACTGTGGGCGCATCGGGCAAACAGGCTCTTTGGGGCAACGATCCAAACAGCCCCTGGGCGCTACGTGATGTTTCGCTGACGGTGCGTCGCGGCGAGTTTCTGGGCCTGGCGGGTCATACCGGCTCGGGTAAATCAACGCTGGTTCAGCATCTCAACGGGCTGATTCGTCCACAGGAGGGGAGCGTTTGCGCACTGGGGCTCGACCTATCAAGCAAGAAAGGCGCCGCCGCGGTTAAGGCCAAGGTCGGCGTGGTGTTTCAGTATCCCGAGCGCCAGCTATTTGCCGAGACCGTGGCGCAGGACGTGGCGTTTGGCCCGCGCAACCTTGGCCTGCCGCAAGACGAGGTTGTTCGCCGTGTCACAACATCGCTTGCGCGCGTGGGCCTCGACCTTGCCGCGATAGGCGACAAGAGCCCCTTTGAGCTTTCGGGCGGTCAGCAGCGCCGCGTGGCGTTTGCCGGCGTGCTCGCCATGGAGCCCGAGGTCCTGGTGCTCGACGAGCCCATGGCGGGGCTCGATCCGGCTGCGCGCAGGGATTTCCTGGAGCTCATCGATCGGCTCCATCGTGAGGGCCTGACCGTTGTCATGGTTTCGCACAGCATGGATGACCTGGCAAATTGTTGTGACCGTATCGTTGTGATGAACGAGGGCGCGGTGTTTGCCGATGGAACGCCCGCACAGGTTTTTGCGCACGCGAACGAGCTCAAATCGATCGGTTTGGGCGTTCCCGCTGCGCAGCGCATGGCATTGTCGCTCGTGCAAGCCGGTGTGCCGCTCCGCTGCGACAAGCTTTATACGGTTGAGTCGCTGGCCGACGAGCTGTCCGGCATGCTGCTAGGCTGCGCGGACGGACCTTTGAGGGCGTCGCGTCAGGCTGGTTTCAAGATGGCCACGCAAGAGGAGGGCTGCTAATGGAGGCATTCTCATTTGGCAGCTACTATCCGGGGGAAAGCGCAGTGCATCGCCTGGATCCGCGCACTAAGTTGCTCCTAGGTTTCGCATTTCTGATCACTGCGCTCACCGTCGGCAGCTTCCGCGGGCTGGTTCCGGTCGAAATTTTTGTCGTGCTGGTCTATGTCGCGGCCCGGGTTCCGTTGCGTCGGGTCCTATCGTCGATGGCACCACTGCTGGCGATTGTCGTGGTGGTCGCGGTGCTCAACCTGTTTTCCGATCAGAGTGGCCGCATTTTGTGGCAGTTTGGCTTTTTGCAGGTGAGCGAGGGCTCGCTGCGTTCTGCGACGTTTATGGCGTGTCGTCTGACGATGATGATGGCCGGCATGAGCGCCATTACGCTCACCACGCCGACGCTCGACCTCACCGCGGGTTTTGAGCGCCTGCTCGCACCATTCGCGCGCGTGGGGCTTCCGGCGCACGAGCTCGGCATGATTATGGGTATCGCACTGCGGTTTATGCCACAATTTGCCACCGAGATGAAACAGACGGCCGATGCACAGGCAAGCCGTGGCGCGCGCGTGACGGGCGGTCCGCTCGGTGGCGTGCGCATGCTCGGCAGTGTGGCGATTCCGCTGTTTACTGGCGTGTTCCGTCATGCCGAGACGCTTTCGGCCGCCATGGATGCGCGCTGCTATCACGGCGAGCGGGGACGCACGCGTCTGCATGCGCTTACGTTTGGCCGCGGGGATGCACTGGCCGCGGTGGCGATGGCGCTGCTGGTGGCATGCGTTGTCGTTATCAATCTTCAACTCGTCTAAGCTCGATTCGAGCGCAAGAAAGGGGTCTCTATGACCGACATCGATCGCACGGCTCAGCTCGAACGCGTCTGCTCGTATCTCAGGCGCATTCCGGCGTGGTATCTTGCCACGACCGATGCAAACGACGGGCATCAGCCCCGCGTGAGGCCGTTTTCGTTTGCCATGGTCGATAACGACAAGCTGTGGTTTTGCACGTCGCGCGACAAGGACGTGTGGGCGGAGTTGAGCAAGAATCCCAAGTTTGAGGTGTCGGGCTGGAAGCCGGGGGAGTGCTGGATCGTGTTAACTGGCGAGGCCGCACTCGAGGACGATGCATTCGTGAGTGACAAGGTGCGCCAGACGGGCTTTAAGCACATGGTGGGCATTGGCGAGCAACACGATAGTGCCAACGATGACCGCCTTGCGTTCTTCTCGGTCCGCAACATCGCCGCGCGGTTCTGCGATATCGACGGCAGCGAAGAGCTCCTCGAGCTTTAATTTCCCAAATTGGCTGCCCATTCCAAAAAGACTGGTCAGATGACAGGAGGAAACGTGGACGGATTGAATACGGTGCTGGAGTATCTGACGTCGGTGCCGGCGTGGTACCTAGCGACGAGCGTGGACGGGCAGCCGCATGTGCGTCCGTTCTCGTTTGCGCAGATTCAGGACGGCAAACTGTGGTTTGTAACGGCGCGCACCAAAGATGTGTGGCAAGAGCTGCTGCAAAACCAGCGCTTTGAGGCCACGAGTTGGTGGCCGGGCCATGGTTGGTTGATCCTGCGCGGACGTGCGGGTCTGGACGACCGGGCTTCGGATGAAATGCGCGAGGCCGGGTGGAAGCATCTTGAGCGCTTGAGCGAGCACTATGAGGGGCCTAACGATCCCACGCTTGTCTTCTTTAGCGTCGAGGACCCCGAGGCTTTTATCTGCAATCACGACGAATGGGTTCCGGTCGAGCTCTAGGCTGCTCTGGGCGACCCTTAAGTTTGGTATTCCGTATAAGGTGGGCTCCGCATTGGCCAGCAGTATGATGCGCTGCGGCTAATGCAGAGCTCGCTTATTTTTTGTCAATTCTTTCAAGCGAATGTGTCGGGTATGCTTCAATGCATGAAGACACAAATTATTTGCGTAAATATGCATTCTCGGGTGCTAAAGTTTCAACCTACCTCATAACGACGGCTGCGGAATGCGCAACGACGCATAAGACCGCAGACAAGGAGTCCGATATGTCTTTAAAGGTTGGAATCGTCGGCGCGGCTGGATATGCCGGCGCCGAGCTTATTCGCCTCGTGCTCGGCCATCCCGAGTTTGAACTTGTTGCCATTACGTCCAACGCCGATGCCGGCCAGCTGCTGTCCGCGGTGTATCCGAGCTTTGCTGGCGTGAGCGATCTGGTTTTCACCACGCATGACGCCCCTGAACTCAAGAGCTGCGATGCGGTATTTCTCGCCGTGCCGCACACGGCTGCCATGGCACAGGTGCCCGCTCTGCTTGCGTCGGGTGTCTCTTGCTTTGATCTTTCGGCCGATTACCGTCTGAGCGACGCGTCCGTCTTTGAGACATGGTATGCCGCCGAGCACACGAGCCCCGAGTTGCTTAAAACACGTGCCTTCGGTCTGCCCGAGTTGTTCTGCCAGGACTTAGAGACCGCTGCATCCGACCACGCCGACGGCAAGCCCGTACTGGTCGCCTGCGCCGGTTGCTATCCCACCGCAACGAGTCTTGCTGCCGCGCCTGCCGTGCGTGCGGGCTGGGTGGCCCAGAGCGGCCCCGTAGTCGTCGACGCCATCAGTGGCGTGACGGGTGCCGGTAAGTCGTGCAACACCCGCACCCATTTTTGCAGCGCGGACGAGAATCTGGAGGCCTATGGCGTAGGAAAACATCGCCATACGCCAGAAATCGAGCAAATTCTGGGCCTTACCGATCGCGTCGTCTTTACTCCGCACCTGGCACCGCTCAAGCGCGGCCTGCTCTCTACGGTGACGCTGCCGCTCGCAACGCAGGCTCTCGAAGCGCTGACTCTTGAGGATGCCGTCGACCATTACAAGAAGTTCTACGCCGGTCGTACCTTTGTGCGCGTGCTCGATGCCGGCCAGCAGCCCAAGACGGCTTCGGTTGTCGGTACCAATGCCGCCCAGATCGGCCTTGCGCTCAACAAGCGTGCGGGCGTGCTGGTGGCGACGGGCGCCATCGACAATTTGTGCAAGGGCGCTGCGGGCCAGGCGGTCCAGTGCGCCAACATCGTCTTTGGTTTTGACGAGCGACGAGGCTTGCCCACAGTGGCGTGCCCGGTGTAGCACATTCGATTATTAACGATTTGGTAGTCGGGTATCGAGTTTGGCGCCACTTTTAAGCTGGTCTCATGATTGTGGCTGGCATGGCGCACCAACCGATGCCCATTTTTTGTTTGACATAAGGAGTCGTAAAGACGATGAATGCTGAGCAGTTCGATATCAAGATTCGTGCCGTAGAGGGCGGCGTAACGGCGGCAGCCGGCTTTAAGGCGGCGGGCATCCATGCCGGATTCCGCAAGAATCCCGAGCGCCTGGATTACGCGCTCGTTGTGCCCGATAAACCCTGTCCCGGGGCCGGCGTGTTTACGACTAACCGCTTTTGTGCGGCGCCCGTGCAGGTGAGCCGTGCCAACCTGGGCGGTACGGACAAGGGCTATGGCATCATCGCCGGTGTTTCAATCAACTCCGGCAACGCGAACGCCGCCACGGGCGAGACCGGCCTTGCCTGTGCGCGTGAGACGTGCAATATCGCCTCGCAGGTCATTGGCTGTGAACCCCAACAGATTTTAGTTGCCTCCACGGGCGTGATCGGACAGATTCTGCCGATCGACACGTTTGAGACGGCAATTCCGTCCGCCTACGAGGCACTCTCTGCCCATGGCGGCGCCGATGCAGCCCGTGCCATCATGACGACCGATACGCATTCCAAGGAGTATGCCGTTCGCTACAGCAGCGAGGCCGCGGGGCACGCAGGCAATACCTATACGGTGGGCGGCATGTGCAAGGGATCGGGCATGATCATGCCCAATATGGCCACCATGATCGCGGTCATTACTACCGATGCCCCCGTCGAGTCGGCGGCGCTCCACACCCTACTGCTCTCGACCGTTAAACAGACCTTTAATAAAGTGACGGTCGATTCCGATACCTCGACCAACGACACCTGTATCATGCTGGCTTCTGGCGCTGCCGCCGCGGATGCCGAGGCCATCGTCGAGGGCACTGACGCCTTTGACGAGCTGGCCTTTGCCGTGCACGAGGTGTGCGAGAGCCTGGCGCGTAACATCGCGGCCGATGGCGAGGGTGCGTCAAAGCTCGTGACGGTTAACGTCACCGGCGCCGCCAACGACGAGGAAGCCGATATCGCCGCCCGCGCCGTCGCCAACTCGCCGCTCGTCAAGACCTGCATCGCTGGCCACGACTGCAATTGGGGTCGCGTTGCCATGGCGCTCGGCAAGTGCGGCGTAAAGTTTAATCAGGAAGACGTTTCCATCGACATGATGGGCATGCCCGTCTGCCGCGATGGCCTGACTGTTCCTTTTGACGAGGACGAGGCCCTGCGACGTTTTGAGGCGCCCGAGATCGTGATTTCGGCCGACCTGGGCGCAGGCGACGCGGCAACGACCGTGTGGACCTGTGACCTCACGCACGAGTACATCTCAATCAATGGTGACTACCGCTCCTAGACTCCAGGCACGCTGCGCATCTCGCCGCGATTGCGGGCAGCGGAGCACAGCGCGATAACGATACGAAAGACGAGGCAGATTATGAAATTCGCACGCGATTGTCGTTCGAGCGAATCCAACGAAGCAACTGCGCAGCTGCTGTTCGAAGCGCTGCCGTGGATTAAAAACCTGACCGGCAAGACGGTCGTTATCAAGTATGGCGGGGCCGCCATGGTAGACGAGCAACTGCGTCGCGACGTGATGAGCGACATCGTTTTGCTCAAGATTATCGGCATGCGCCCCGTCATCGTGCATGGCGGCGGTAAAGCCATCAACGAGGCGCTGAGCCATTACGATATGCCCGTCGAGTTTAAGAACGGCCAGCGCGTGACCACGCCGGCGACCATGGATATCGTGCGCGAGGTGCTGGGCGGCAAGGTTAACCAAGAGCTGGTGGCGGCAATCAACCACCACGGTAACTTGGCCGTGGGCGTATCGGGCAGCGACGCCGGCACGCTCATCGCCGAGCCGCTCGACCCCGAGCTCGGACGCGTGGGCAAAGTGACGCATGTCAACACCGACTACATCGAGAACTTGCTCGATAGCGAGTATATTCCCGTCATCGCTACCGTCGCGGCGGGGGAGGACGGTGGCTTCTTCAATATCAACGCCGACACCGCCGCCGGTGCCGTTGCGGCGGCGCTCCACGCGCACAAGGCGATCTTTTTGACCGACGTCGACGGCCTGTACAAGGACTTTAGCGATAAAGACTCGCTCATCTCCAACCTAACGCTCGACGAGGTTAATGAGATGCTCTACGCCGGCGAGGTCGATAAGGGCATGATTCCCAAACTGCGCGCAGCCGTCGATGCGCTTGTCGGCGGCGTATTTCGCGCTCACATCATTAACGGTACCACGCCGCATTCGCTGCTCCTGGAGCTGCTGACCGATGCCGGCGTCGGCACCGTGATCCACTCTACCGAGACGGCCTACGAATTTGATACGCACCCGCACCCGCTTTCGACCTTTGCGGCGCGCCTGACCGAGAACCTCGACGAGGTCGAGAAGCTCCAGACGGTCTAGCTGGTTAGAAATCGTCACACCGTTACACCCACAGTCCGCGCCACCTGGCGCTTAACGAAAGGCATCTCATGTCACTTGCAGCTCAACAATCGCTCGAATCCCACTACGTTATGCAAACCTTTGGCCGCTCGCCGGTCGAGTTTGTCGAGGGCCACGGCATGAAGCTCACCGGCGACGACGGTCGCGAATATCTCGACTTTCTTGCAGGTATTGGCGTATGCAGCCTAGGCCACGGCAACCCGGCGGTGCTCTCGGCGCTCGAGGCCCAGGCCAAGAAGCTCCTTCATGTCTCCAACTACTTCTACATTGAGCAGCGCGGCCAGGTCGCGGCGTTGCTGTCCAAGCTCGCCAACGACGATGCGGACGGTGCGCGCGTGCTTGCCGACGCGATTGCCGCTGGCGACGAGACCACGGCGGCGGCGCTTGGCGCTCCGGCTGCGGGCGAGCAGGTGTGGGAGACGTTCTTTGCCAATTCCGGTGCCGAGGCCAACGAGGGCTCTATGAAGCTCGCGCGTCTGTATGCCAAACGTGCCGGCAACGGTGGCAACACCATCGTGTGTATGCGCGGCGGATTTCATGGTCGTACGCTCGAGACCATTGCGGCGACCATGCAGGATTGGCTGCAGGACAGTTTCCGCCCGCTGCCGGGTGGCTTTGTGGCATGCACACCCAACGATGTAGATGAACTGCACGCAATCTTTAAGCAGTTGGGAAGCGAGATTTGCGCTGTGATGCTCGAGCCGATCCAGGGCGAAAGCGGTGTGCATCCCATGACTGAGGAGTTTATGGCTGCGGCGCGCGACTTGGCACACGAGGTGGGTGCCGTGCTGATCGCCGACGAGGTCCAGTGTGGTATTTTCCGCTCCGGCAAGCCGTTTGCGTTCCAGACTTATGGTGTGGAGCCCGATATCATGAGTCTTGCCAAGGGCATCGCCGACGGCGTGCCCATGGGTGCCGTGGTGGCAAAGAAAGAAATCGCTGACATCTTTAAGTCCGGCGACCATGGTTCGACCTTCGGCGGCAGCTGCTTGGCCATCGCGGCGTGTGCCGCGACGCTCTCCGCGCTTGTGCGCGGTGACTACGCAGACCATGCCGCCAAGGTGGGTGCCTATATGGAGGCAAGGCTCGCCAAGCTGCCGCATGTTACCGAGGTGCGTGGTCGCGGCCTAATGCTCGGCTGCGATTTGGACGATGCTGCGGGTGATGCGCACGACGTTGTGGCTCGCGCATTGGTGGCTGGTACCGTGATTAACGCTACAGGTGCACATACACTGCGCTTCTTGCCGCCGCTCGTGTGCGAGGAAGCCGATGTGGACAGCCTAATCGAGATCCTGGCGGGTGTTTTAGCTTAGCGCCATCAGGCATAGCAGTTTGAAGCGGGTTCCAGACCGTCACGTGCCGTTTGGCGCACGATTGGGCAAACTGGAGCCCGTTTTGCTATCGATTTACCATGGCTGGGATAGGCCGTGTGCAAACAAAAACGGTCCCCTTGCGAGGACCGTTTCCAATTCAGTGGTGGGCGATGAGGGATGTCCGCGTGCGGCTGGCGCCGCCCGCTTCCGCTTCGTCGCTCCGCTCCTCGCGTGCTGCGCTGGAAAACGCTTCGCGTTTCCTCAGCTCCGCACCCTTGCGGGTTCGAATCCCTCTGCACTGGGCCCAAAAGGGAAAGGCCCCCATCGCTGGGAGCCTTTTCAATCAAGTGGTGGGCGATGAGGGATTCGAACCCCCAGCCTTGTGCGTGTAAAGCACCTGCGCTAACCGTTGCGCCAATCGCCCGCGGGAATTGAGTATAGCGGAAACCCTGCGGGGTTCACCGCTAATTCATAACGAAATCTAAGCGGCGACTTCGGTGCCCTTGTTCTCGTCGATAAAGAAGCGCTTGTACCAAATGAGGAACGTCAGCGTGGTGTAGATCTTGCGCTGGTTGAGCGCGCGGCCCTCAAAGTGATCGTCGAGCAGCTTCATGAGCGCATCGGTGTCAAAGAAATCGGCAGCCCACGGTGCGGTGAAGTACTCCTTGACGTAGTCGTAGTATTTCTGCTCGCGCAGCCAGAACTTAACTGGCACCGGGAAGCCAACCTTCTTGCGTGTTGCCCACTCATCGGGCAGCGTGCGATTGGCGGCGTGGCGCAGGACAAGTTTGCAGCCCTCTTCGTTGACACGGTAGTTGGCGGGAATATGCTCGGCGAACTCCATGACCTTTTTGTCCAGGAACGGAACGCGGAGCTCCAGGGAGTGTGCCATGCACATCTTGTCTGCCTTGAGCAGGATGTCGCCCGGAAGCCACATGTTCATATCCAGGTATTGCTTCTTAGAGAGCTCGCAGCAGTCGGGGACCTGCTTGTAGTACTCTGCGCACATTTCGGAGGCGTTCTTGCCGGTGTCGTAAGCTGGCTTGAGAACCTCGTCAACCTCGGACGGGTCGAACACCTTTGCCTGGCCCACGTACCAGCGCTCGGGGACCTCGGCGCACTTGGTCAGGAAGTTGTGACCCTTAAAGTAGGGGAGATGCTGAACGAGCGAGCCCAGGGCACGGCGCACGCCGAGCGGCACGCGCTTCTTGAAGGATCGCATCTCGGGGGTGTCCTCGTACCACTCGTAGCCGGCAAACAGCTCGTCGGCGCCCTCGCCCGAAAGGACGACGGTAACTTCCTCGGCGGCCATCTGTGCCAGATAGTACAGCGGCACGCTGGAGAGGTTCGATTGTGGCTCGTCCATGTGGTACTGGATATCGGGTAGCGCGTCGAAGAACTCGTCGGCGGTGATCATCTTGCGCACGTTCTTAATGCCAAGCTTGTCGGAAAGCTCGGCGGCGTAGTTGGTCTCGTTGAAGTTCTTGTAGTCAAAGCCGACGGAATACGTGGTGTCGGGCATGAGGCAGGCGGCAATGTAGCTGGAGTCGACGCCGCCGGAGAGGAACGAGCCAACTTTAACATCGGCGATGCGGTGCGCGGCAACGCTCTCGTGCACGACCTTGTCGCACTCGTTCACGTACTCCTCGAAGCTCTTGGAGTTGTCATCGGTAAAGTCGCAGCTCCAGTAGCGCTTGATGTCCATAGTGTTGGTCGTAAGGTCGTACGTAAAGCAATGCGCGGGGGCAAGCTTGAACACGCCCTTAAAGAACGTCTCCTCCGTGGCAGGGAACTGCAGCGTGAGGTAGGGACGCAGCGCGTCGCGGTTGACGGCCTTCTCAAACTTGGGGTGGTCCAGGAAGCTCTTGATCTCGGAGCCAAACAGCAGCGAGCCGTCGGAGGCCCGGTAGTAATAGAACGGCTTGATGCCAAAGATGTCACGGGCGCCGAAGAGCTTGTTCCTGTTCTGGTCGTGAATCACGAACGCATACATGCCGCGCAGGCGGTTGACCAGGTCCTCGCCCCACGCCTCGTAGCCGTGCACCAGGACCTCGGTGTCGGCGTTGCAGTGGAAGACGTAGCCGGCAGCCTCGAGCTCGGCGCGAAGCTCCTGGAAGTTGTAGATCTCGCCGTTGAAGACGATGGTGACCTTGCCGTCATCGCTCGACATGGGCTGAGCGCCAGCCTCGGAAAGGTCGAGAATCGAAAGACGGCGGAAGCCGAGGGCGACGTTATCGACGATGTGCTGGCCACCCATATCCGGCCCGCGATGGATGATGCGATTCATCATGGCCGTGAGAACCAGCTCACTCTGTTCATCTGTACCGGTAAAACCGACAAAACCGCACATGCAAGATCCTTTCTGCTGACGGCTTAGGTGCGCTGCCGCAAGGTTTGCAGCAGTCGATATCAATCAATCCTTACTATCATGCCAATCTTTTGCTTCGTGATGGGGCATAAGCGCCGAGGGGACCGAAAAACCACGGCCCGCACGTTGGGTGAAGCGGCGGGCCGTGACTGCGACGATTGCTGTGTGCGAGAGCGCGAGAGGGGCTAGCGCCTGCCGCGCTTGGCAAGGCGGTGCTCTACCTTGGCGACGACGTGGATGAGCGGAATCGTCACAACCAGATAGTAGGGTGCGGCGCAAATGTAGGATGTGATGTTGCCCGTGGTGGCCGTGAGGTTTTTGGAGAACAGCATGAGTTCCATGACGCCGACACTCGAAAACAGCGACGTGTCCTTGTAGAGCATGACAAACTCACTGGTCATCCCTGCATCACGCGCATTTGTAGGGCGGGGGTTTTGTTATTTCGAATTAACCGTGCGCTGGTCCTTGCAAGTTTTTAGGGTGCTGAGACACTCGCAAGGTCAGGTGGCATATTAGGATGGTTGATAATACAGGGGCGCGGCCGGATTCATCTGGGACGGTTTTTGCTCTTTTAAGGTTAGGTTTAGCGAGAAAGGTCGTTATATGTCGGGTACGACGAAGGAGAAGCTGGCTTTGATGCGCTATGTGGAGCTGCTCGAGGCCGAGGCCCTTGTTGTTTCCAAGCCGGATACTCTTTGCGACCAGCGCATCGAGTTTGCGACCGACGACTCGCGCCAGGTACGTCCGGGCACATTGTTTGTCTGCAAGGGCCGTGCGTTCAAGCCCGAGTATCTGGTCTCGGCGATTGCCGAAGGCGCCGTGGCGTACGTGTCCGAGGTCGATTACGACGTCGATATTCCCGCTGTGATCGTCAACGATATCCGCCGTACGCTCGCTGTGGTGGCGGACGCCTATTACGGTCATCCCTCGGGGAAGGTGAAGGTCTGCGCTTTTACGGGCACCAAGGGCAAGTCGACCTGCAGCTTTTATCTGCGTGGCATTCTTGCCAACGAGGCTAAGCTCACGGGCCGTCATCGACCAGCCCTCAACACGGGTATCGAGTTCGATGACGGTATCGAGGCCGGTCCTTCTAAGCTAACGACCCCCGAGTCCTTCCTTTTGCAGTCGCGTATCGCACATGCCGCCGAGGCGGGCGTTCCGTGGCTGGTCATGGAGGCGTCGAGCCAGGGCCTCAAATACGAGCGTACGGGCAAGATTGACTTTGAAGTGGGCGCCTTTACCAATATCGGTGAGGACCATATCTCGCCGATCGAGCACCCCACGCTCGAGGATTACTTTGCCAGCAAGCTCAAGATTTTTTCGCAGAGCCGCTTTGCCGTGGTCAACCTCGATATGGACCACGTCGACCGCGTGCTCGAGGCGGCGTCCCGCTGCGAGCGCACGGTGACGTTCTCGCTGACCGATGGACGCGCCGACGTGCGTGCGTTGGCCATTCGCAACGGCGATTGCGGCGTGATCGCCACGGTCCGCACGCCGCGCTTTACGCGTGACATCGTGATCCCCACGCCCGTCAAGTTCAACGTGTCCAATGCGCTTGCCGCGATTGCCTGCGCCGAGGCCCTCGGCATTTCCGAAGAGGGCATCGTCCATGGCTTTGAGGGCGTCTTTGTTCCCGGTCGCATGGAGCTCTATCCGTCTGCATCGGGCAAGATTTTGGGCGTCGTTGACTATGCGCACAACGGCATGAGCCTCGAGACGCTTTTGCGCGACCTGCGCGAGAACTATCCCGAGCGCGAGCTGGCGGTTGTCTTTGGTGCAACGGGAGGCAAGGGTGTCGATCGCCGTACTACGATGGGTATCGCTGCCGGCAAGTACGCCGATCGCATCGTGATTACCGAGGATGACCCGGGCCCCGAGGACGTCGAGGACATCTGCGCCGAGATCGCGCGCAATGTCCAGGCGCAGGGAAACGATAGCTGGCAGATCGTGTGCGACCGTGCCGCCGCTATCGAGACGGCGGTGCGCGAGACCGACCGCTCCGCTGTGGTTATCGTGACCGGCAAGGGCGAGGAGGAGTGCATGCTGCGCAAGAACGGACCCGAGCCCTGCGAGCGTGATGGCTCGGTTCTCAAGCGCATCCTTGCGGCGTACGACGCCTAAGCGCTGCTGCCTTTAGGATGGCGTTTGCGAATCATCGACGCCCGATGATGCGGTGCCTCTCAAGCGTGTTCACCTTAGGGAAAACGCGGTACCAAGATTAAGTCTTTTCTACGTAATAAATGGAGTGACCATGTCCCACAACACCCTGCCGACCGTTGCCGAGCTTTCGGGCGAGATGCGCGAGCGCCTTGCCAAGGTCAAGTATGTCTTTACCGATCTGGACGCCACGATGCTCGCGCCCGGCTCGTGCGTGCTGCGCGACAACGACGGCAATCCCTCGACCAAGCTCGTCGAGGCCGTCGTGGCGCTTGCCCGCGCTGGCATCCAGGTAATTCCCACCTCGGGTCGCAACCGCACCATGATCCACGAAGATGCCCGCGTGCTCGGCCTCAACTCCTACATTGGCGAGATGGGTGGCCTGGTCATGTACGACCTCAAGGCCAACGACTGGGAGTATCTGACCGGCGACATGCCTTACGACCCCGCCTGCGGCCTTACGCCGCACCAGGTGATTGAGCAGACCGGCGTGTGCGAGAAGATTCTCGCTCGCTGGCCGCACAAGATCGAGTATCACAACGACATGTCGACTGGCTATAAGTACCGCGAGGTCACCGTCGGCATGCGCGGCGATATTCCCGATGAGGAGGCGCAGGCCATCCTCGACGAGGCCGGCTGCGGTCTGGTCTGGGCCTGCAACGGCCACTTGACTCATCTGTCCAAGCCGACGACCCTCGAGCTCGATCGCGTCGAGGACGGTCGTGCCTTTAACATCAATCCGTCGGGTCTCGACAAGGGCGTGGCGGTCGCGCGTTTCTGCGAGCATCTGGGCATCGAGCGCGACGAGACGCTGGCACTCGGCGATTCCGAGTCTGATTTCTACATGGCCGACCACGTGGGCACGTTCTGCCTGGTTGAGAACGGTCTGACCAGCGCCGGCGCGTCCGAGTTTCTTGCGTCCTGCGATAACGCCTTTGTCACGCGTGGCAGGATCGTTGACGGCTGGGCGGCGACGGCGGAGCTGCTCGTCGCGGCCCGTTCATAGCGCAGTGCCGTTACGCTTGGCCATATCTTTTCGAGAGAGAATCTGGTGAGGTAATGTCCGATATCGAGAATCTGGCCGGTGATACGCGCCCCATCGGCGTGTTCGACTCGGGCCTGGGCGGCTTGACGGTTGCGCGCGCGATTGCGACGGCGCTTCCGCACGAGTCCGTCTACTACTTTGGCGATACCAAGCGCTGCCCTTACGGCACCCGCACCGAGGACGAGGTGCGCTCGTTTGCGCTACAGGCGGGGCGCTGGCTTTCGAGACACGACGTCAAGATCATGGTCATCGCCTGCAATACGGCGACGGCAGCGGCGCTTCGCCTGGCTCAGCAGGTGCTCGATGTCCCCGTGATTGGCGTAATCGCGCCGGGCGCGCGTGCCGCCATCAACAGCACCCGCACGCGCCGTGTGGGCGTGCTCGCCACCAACCTCACCATCCGCTCGGGCGCCTACACGCGCGCCATCCAGGACTTGGATGCCGGCGTGGACGTGTATGGCTGCCCTGCTTCGAGCTTTGTCGAGGTTGTCGAGCACGAGCTCGCCTCGGGCGCGCATCTGCAGGAGCAGTGGCTCGAGAACGAGGATATTTTTGATACGCCAGCTGTTCGCGCGCTGGTCAACGCCACAGTCGAGCCACTGCACGATCGTGGCATCGATACCGTGGTGCTCGGCTGTACGCACTTTCCGCTGCTGGTGGGCCCCATCCGTCATGCGTTGGGGCCCGGGGTGCGCGTGGTGAGCTCCGCCGAGGAGACCACTCGCGAGCTGACCGATATCCTCACGCGCCGTGAGCAGCTGGCGGGCAACACCGCCGAGCCGCAGCATCGCTTTGCCACCACGTCCGACAACATTGCCGAGTTTGCGGTGGCGGGCAGCTTTATCTTTGGCCAGCCGCTCAAAAGCATCGAGCATGTCGATATCGACGAACTCGGTTAGGCACGCAATGTCGCCGGAGTCTTCGCCACATCTTTTGCCGAAAGGATAGTTCCATGGAATATATGCAGGTCAACCGCGCTAACGGCCGCGCCGCAAACGAGCTGCGTCCCGTTAAGCTCACCCGCGGCGTCATGAAGCACGCCCACGGCTCGTGCCTGGCAGAGTTTGGCGACACGCGCGTGCTGTGCGCCGCCACCATCGAGGAGGGCGTTCCGGGCTGGCGCAAGGGCGCTAAGGCCGGTTGGGTAACGGCGGAATATGCGATGCTGCCGGCGTCGACCGGCAAGCGCTGCAAGCGCGAACATGCCAACCGCAAGGGCCGTTCCATGGAGATCGAGCGCTTGATCGGCCGCAGCCTGCGCACCGTCGTCAATATGAAGGCGCTCGGCGAGTACACCGTTACCGTTGACTGCGATGTGATCCAGGCCGATGGCGGCACGCGTACGGCGAGCATCACCGGCGCCTGGGTGGCGCTGCACGACGCCCTTGCCATGTGGGTCGAGGCGGGCAAGCTCGAGCGCATTCCGCTTACCGGTCAGGTTGCCGCTATTTCCATGGGCGTCGTCGACGGCAACACCCTGCTCGACTTGGATTATTCCGAGGACAGCCACGCCGAGGTCGACATGAACCTCGTCGCCACCGACTCTGGCGAGATGATCGAGCTCCAGGGTACCGGCGAGCAGGCGCCCTTCGACCGCAAGCGTCTCAACGCCCTGCTCGATCTGGGCGACAAGGGCATCGCCGAGCTCATCGAGCTTCAGCGTCAAGCCCTCGCCTAACCTGCCAAAAGGTGATGTTGATTTTGGCAGGTTTAATCTGCGAAAACGCCGAAGTATAAGACTGCCGTTGATTGAGAGGGGAGAGGCCGAGGCCCTCGTCGTCCTCTACGCGGCATTGCTATAAGAGACAAGGAGGCCGGCTATGGCACTTGAGAAGATTGACATCGACACCCTCGACCCGGCGGCGACCATTGTTGTGGCCACGGGTAACGCCCATAAGCTCACCGAGATCGAGGCCATTTTGGGCAAGGTCATGCCCGAGGTGCGCTTTGTGGCGCTCGGCCAGCTGGGCGATTTTGAGGACCCCGAGGAAAACGGCACGACGTTTTTGGAGAACGCCATCATCAAGGCGCAGGCTGCGGTCGAGGAGACGGGCCTTATGGCCATCGCCGACGATTCCGGCTTGGTCGTCGACGCGCTGGACGGTGAGCCGGGTGTGTATAGCGCGCGTTATGCGGGCGTACACGGCGATGATGCCGCCAACAATGCCAAACTTCTCGTTAATCTGGAAGGCGTGGCAGACGAGGATCGCACCGCACGCTTTATGAGCGTCGTTGTGCTCATCGACCAAGACGGCCTGGTCACCTATGGCGAGGGTGCCTGCGAGGGCGTTATCGCACACGAGGGCCGCGGCGACCACGGCTTTGGCTACGACCCGCTGTTCCTGCCGGTCGATACGCCGGGCAAGACTATGGCCGAGCTCACAGCGGACGAGAAGAACGCCATCAGCCATCGTTTCCATGCACTCGAGCACCTGTCCGCCAAACTCACGGGCGAGGAGTAGGCCGTGCGTGCGGTGGTGCAACGCGTGCTCAACGCCGGTGTGACGGTCGACGGCGAGTGCGTGGGCCGCATTGGGCGCGGCTATCTGGTATTGCTGGGTGTGGGCCATGGCGATACGCGTGCCGAGGCCGATAAACTATGGGGCAAGCTCCGCGGGCTGCGTATCAACGAGGACGAGAACGGCAAGACTAACTTGGCGCTTGCCGATGTCGACGGCGAGGTGCTCGTGGTGTCGCAGTTTACGCTGTTTGCCGATTGCCGCCACGGCCGTCGTCCGTCGTTTACGGATGCTGGCGCGCCCGATGTTGCCAACGAGCTTTACGAGTACTTTCTGACGCTCGTCGCCCAGGACGTCGACCACGTGGCGCACGGCATCTTTGGCGCCGACATGAAAGTCGACCTGGTCAACGACGGCCCGTTCACCATTGTCCTCGATACCGACAATCTGTAAGTAGCCTAATTAGCTACTTGCGTGGGGTTGTAACAGGGTGCTATAGTATTAGAGTTTTGTCTATCTTAGGGGTATTATCCCCTTTTTGAATTGCACCTTCTGGAGGCCCTGTTCATGGAAGAGATGGAAGTCAATTACGTCGACGACATCCACGAGAAGCTGACCGATATGGTGGGCGATCGCGTCAAGGTGAAGGCCAACATGGGCCGTACCCGCGTTGTCGAGCGCATGGGTACCATCAAGAGCGTCCACCCGGCTGTCTTTATCGTCGAGGTTGACGAGCGCCGCGGCCGCAAGTCGCGTCAGTCCTACCAGTACATCGACGTCCTTACCGGTCAGGTTGAACTGTTCGACCCCGAGAGCGGCGAGCACATCTTTACTCCGCTCGGCAACCAGCTCGAGGAGCATTAACGGTGACCGATCGGTCCCTCATCCTTACTGCGCCGGCAAAGATTAACCTCTACCTGGGGGTTCATACCGAGCGCGATACCCGCGGCTACCACAAAGTCGATTCCCTGATGGCAGCTGTCGGCCTAGCCGATACCGTGACGGTCACGCCGGCGCAGGCGTTGACCGTCCAGACGGTTCCGGCATCAGATTTTCCCATGCAAAAGAATACTGCCTACCGCGCCGCCGTCGCCATGGCCGATCATTTCGGGCGCGAGGCAAACGTGTGCGTGACGATTGAGAAGCGCATCCCGCTGTGCGCCGGCCTGGGCGGCCCCTCGACGGATGCCGCGGCGGTTATCGTTGCCCTGGCTGAGCTGTGGGGCATCGACCGCACTGATCCTGCGCTGGATGAGATTGCGCGTGGCATCGGCGCCGACGTGCCGTTCTTTTTGCATACGAGCCCCGCATTCTACGTGGGTGGGGGAGACGTTCTGGCAACTGAGTACCCCGCGCTTCCTGTGACGCCCGTTGTGCTGGTCAAGCCGCGGGAGGCGAGCGTTTCGACAATTGAGGCCTATCGACGTTTTGACGAGGCCCCGGTGCCCGCGACTGCGTCCGGTGCCATTGTATCGGCTCTTAGCGTGAGTGATGCGAAGATGGCGTATTCGCTCATCCATAACAACTTGGGCGTCATTTCTGCTTTGATGGAGCCGCAGATCCAGGCGGTTCTCGACTGGCTGAGCGAACAGGAGGGAACCGTTGCCGTGGACGTGTGCGGGTCGGGTGCCTGCTCGTTTGCCATTTGCGACACCGCCGCCACGGCCGAAAGGCTTGCCGACGCCGCCCAGCAAAATGGCTGGTGGTCCTGCGCGACTGAGCTTATTCCCAACACGGTACAAATCGACGCGCCAAAGAAATAAAAATTTCTCTAGCACGCGGCGAAAAACTTTGTTACTATAGTCGAGCTAACGGGTTGTGGCTCAGTTTGGTAGAGCACTGCGTTCGGGACGCAGGGGTCGCTGGTTCAAATCCAGTCAACCCGACCAGAGCATGAGGAGGGACCGCTTCTTGCGGTCCCTTTTTTTAGCTATTGTTGTGATACCGCGATACCCGCGGTATACTCATTCGAGCTTGTCTCGCTGTTTTGTGGAGGTCTACATGTTTGGACTGAGGGCTCCTGAGCTCATCATTATTCTCGTCGTTGTCCTGATTATCTTCGGGCCCAAGAACCTGCCGAAGCTCGGCAAGTCCCTCGGCTCTACCGTCAAGAATATCCGCGAGGGTATGGAGGGCGACGATAAGGACGAGACCAAGCAGGCCGAGGACGTTGTGGTCGAGGAGTCCGAGGAGGACAAGAAGATCGCAGAGCTCGAGGCCCAGCTCGCCGCCGCCAAGAAAAAGAAGGCAGAGGACGGCGACGCGGACGCAGAGTAGTCCCATCCCTTTGGGGTGAGCACCTGACCGGCTTGCCCGCAGGCTAGCCGGTCTTTTTCGTTATGTTGACAGTTGATTGTTACATCATAGTTGGGGAGATATCCGTATGGACGCAAGCCAGATCGTACTGACCGCTGAGGGCCGCCAGAAGCTCGTCGAGGAGCTCGCTTGGCGTGAGGGCGATTACGCCAAGGAGATCGTCGAGGACATCAAGGAAGCCCGCGCGTTTGGCGACCTTTCGGAGAACTCCGAGTACGATGCCGCCAAGGACAAGCAGGCTCAGAATGCTGCTCGCATTGCCGAGATTCAGGCTATTCTCGCCAACGCTCAGGTTGCTGCCACCACGGGCGATCTGACCGTCTCCATCGGTTCCACCGTTTCGCTGATTGATCCCAACGGTGAGGTCATGGAAGTCACGCTCGTCGGTACCACCGAGACCAACTCGCTCGAGCACAAGATCTCCAACGAGTCCCCGGTCGGCCACGCCATCATCGGCCACGGCGAGGGCGACTCCGTCGAGGTCGTTACGCCTTCCGGCAAGACTCGCGTCTACACCATCGCCAAGATCGCACGCTAGACCACGGTCCCGCGTAAAGGTATGTTTTCGCTCCCTGGGACCGAATCCTGGGGAGCGTTTTAGTTTGAGGAGCTAACTTATGGCAGAGAACCAGAACGCCGCCGAGCAGGCATCGACGCTCAACGACGAGCGCGCCACGCGCCTGGCCAAGCGCGCCGCCCTGTTCGAGGCGGGCCAGAACCCCTATCCCGAGCACTCCGAGATCGAGGACTACGTTGCCGACATCGAGGCTAAGTATGCCGATCTTGCCGATGGCGAAGACACCGAGGACGTCGTGAAGATCGGCGGCCGCGTGGTCGCCAAGCGTGGTCAGGGCAAGATCATGTTCATCGTCGTGCGCGACGCAACGGCCGAGATTCAGCTGTTCTGCCGCATCAACGACATGGATGAGGCAGCCTGGAATACGCTCAAGGCCCTCGACCTTGGCGATATCCTGGGTGTGACCGGTGTGGTTGTGCGCACTCAGCGCGGCCAGCTCTCCGTCGCCCCTAAGAGCGCGACCCTGCTCTCCAAGGCCGTTCGCCCGCTGCCCGAGAAGTTCCACGGTCTCTCCGACAAGGAGACCCGCTATCGTCAGCGCTATGTCGACCTGATCGCCAACGACGATGTCCGCGAGACCTTCCGCAAGCGCTCGCAGATCCTCTCCACCTTCCGTCGATTTATGGAGTCCGACGGCTACATGGAGGTCGAGACTCCCATTCTGCAGACCATTCAGGGTGGCGCTACGGCTAAGCCGTTCATCACGCACTTTAACGCTCTCGATCAGGAGTGCTACCTGCGCATTGCTACCGAGCTGCACCTCAAGCGCTGCATCGTCGGTGGCTTTGAGCGCGTCTTCGAGATCGGTCGTATCTTCCGTAACGAGGGCATGGACCTCACCCACAACCCCGAGTTCACCACGATGGAGGCCTACCGTGCCTTCTCCGATCTCGAGGGTATGAAGGCGCTCGCCCAGGGCGTCATCAAGGCTGCCAACAAGGCCATCGGCAACCCCGAGGTCATCGAGTACCAGGGCCAGACCATCGATCTTTCCGGTGAGTGGGCAAGCCGCCCCATGACTGATATTGTCTCTGACGTGCTCGGCAAGAAGGTCACCATCGACACGCCTGTCGAGGAGCTTGCTGCCGCCGCGCGCGAGAAGGGCCTGGAGATCAAGCCCGAGTGGACTGCCGGCAAGATCATCGCCGAGATTTACGATGAGCTGGGCGAGGACACCATCGTCAACCCGACCTTCGTGTGCGATTACCCCATCGAGGTCAGCCCGCTCGCCAAGCGTTTTGAGGACGACCCGCGTCTGACCCACCGCTTTGAGCTGGTCATCGCCGGCCACGAGTACGCCAACGCATTCTCCGAGCTCAACGACCCGGTCGACCAGGCTGAGCGCTTTGCCGCCCAGATGGCCGAGAAGGCCGGCGGCGACGATGAGGCCATGGAGTATGACGAGGACTACGTGCGCGCCCTCGAGTACGGTATGCCTCCCGCGGGTGGCATTGGCATCGGTATCGACCGCGTGGTCATGCTGCTCACCAACCAGGCTTCCATCCGCGATGTCCTGCTGTTCCCGCACATGAAGCCCGAGAAGGGTTTCCAGTCCGGTGCCGCTGCCGCCAAGGCTGCAGAGGCCGGCAACGCCGCGAGCCCGTTCGTTAAGTCGCTTAAGCCCACGCTCGATTACTCCAAGATCGCCGTTGAGCCGCTGTTTGAGGAGTTCGTCGATTTCGATACCTTCTCCAAGAGCGATTTCCGCGCTGTGAAGGTCAAGGCATGCGAGGCCGTCAAGAAGTCCAAGAAGCTGCTGAACTTTACGCTCGACGACGGTACCGGTGCCGACCGCACCATCCTCTCCGGCATCCACGAATACTATGAGCCCGAGGACCTGGTCGGCAAGACCCTGCTTGCCATCACCAACCTGCCACCGCGCAAGATGATGGGCATCCCCAGCTGCGGCATGCTCATCAGTGCCATCCACGAGGAGGAGGGCGAGGAGCGCCTCAACCTGATCCAGCTCGACGCCTCCATTCCCGCCGGCGCAAAGATGTACTAATTGGTTCCGCCGTTCTACCGAACGGCGGACCAGCCGACGCTGCGCGCCGCCCAGGGCGACAATTTGTCATTCAAAAGGCAAGGCATGACCAGAAGGTCTATGCCTTGCCTTTTTCATGCCAACTTGTTCGCCCTGGACGTCGCTCGCTGTCGTTGCCAAAACATCGGCGTTGCCGGAGTAGTCGTTGGGGACGTTCTTAAACGACTACCCAATGGCTATTGCACGCATGGCTCGCATGACAGCCGTCTCTTTTATGTTTCCTTTAGCCGTCGCTGTCTAGGATGGGGGTTAGTCGATAGGAAGGGAGCACCGGGATGGACGATGCGAGCGAGCGCGCAATCGAAGAGGACATGCTCGATCAGTTCAATTACTTTGATGATGAGGACGAGGAGCTGATCGACCGTCGCGAGCCAGCGCCGCTTGATTCCTTTGATCTGGTCGATGAAGAGACTGATGAGGTTGAGGACGAATCAACGGAGTCCCCACAGTCTTCGCGCCTTAACTCGCTGCTTTCGAGAGCCCCCATGCACCACGGCGTTCGTGCCGGCGCGCTCCATATGAAAACTGACTGGCACCAGATCGTGACGGCAGGCGATGAACTTGCCGTCGATGCGCCGCTCACCGATAAATCATCCATCGTCTGCCGCACCGGTATGCTTATGCTCGCGAGTGGAACGGGTGCCTGGCGCGTACGCGATACCATGAATCGAGTCGCCGCCGTACTCGGTGTCACCATCCATGTTGACTTAAGTCTCCTGTCGTTTGAGTGTACTTGCATCGAAGATGGCCACTGCTTTAACGAGGTCGTCAGTCTGCCGACAACCGGCGTCAACACCCATCGCATTTGGATGATGGAGAGTTTCCTCAAGGAAATCGAGACCTATGGTCGTCGCTTCACGGTGCACGAGTATCACGAGATGCTCAAGACCGTTGAGAGTTCAAAACCTGATTACGCGCCTTGGCAACAGGGCCTTGCGGCAGCCTGCGCCTGTGGCGCCTTTGTCTTTTTACTTGGTGGCGGTCCCATTGAGATGGCATGCGCGTTCGTGGGCGCGGGTGTCGGCAACTTTGCCCGCTCCCATATTCTCAAGCAAGGCCTTGGTCAGTTCAGCGCTTTGACGCTCGGTGTCGCACTGGCCTGTATCTCATATTTGCTGGCATTGCTCGGCCTCGCCCAGGTTGTTCCGGGTGCAATGTCGCACCAAGAAGGCTATATCGGCGCCATGCTCTTTGTGATTCCTGGCTTTCCGCTCATTACGGCAGGTCTCGACATCGCTAAGCTCGACATGCGAAGCGGTATCGAGCGTCTTTCGTATGCTGTGTCGATTATTGTGATGGCGACCCTCGTAGGTTGGATGGTTGCCGAGTGTGTGGGACTGGCGCCGGACGACTTTGCCCCATTGGGCCTTTCGCCGCTTGCCCTTACGCTCCTGCGCGTGGTGATGAGCTTCGTTGGCGTATTCGGCTTCTCGGTGATGTTCAACAGCCCGGTAAAGATGGCCGCGGCAGCTGGGTTGATCGGCGCCGTGTCAAATACCCTGCGTCTGACCCTTGTCGATGCGCCGACGATGATTCCCTTCCTGGGCCTCAGCACGGGAATGCCTCCCGAGGCAGCAGCGTTTATCGGCGCGCTGGTATCGGGTCTGCTGGCAAGCTTGGCCGAAGTCAAGCTCACCTACCCGCGCATCGCCCTCACGGTGCCTTCGATTGTCATTATGGTGCCCGGCCTGTATCTCTATCGCTCTATGTATTACATGTGCACCTTCGACACAGTCAATATGCTCGGCTGGTTTGTGCGCGCAGTGCTCATCGTAGCGTTTCTGCCCGTTGGGCTGGGTGTGGCGCGTACGCTCACCGACCCTCGCTGGCGCCACACCAGCTAATTGGTACAAGGGGGGACAGGTTACTTTGCACCAAATGAGTTGCGGTGAAATAGGGACTGAATTGCTGCTTAAAGGGTCAAAACAGTCCGTATTCCACTGCAACTTATGGGGTCGGGGGATTATCGGTGCCCTGCATCTTCATAAACTCAACGCTTACGAAGCGTGTGCTGTTCGTGTTAGGGTAGTTCCACCACATAAGTAGTCGCAGACGCACGTACCACGGGCGGGCGAGATGAAGTCCCAGTAGCTCCATCTCGCCCGCCCGTATTTGTTGTGCACCACGGCGTAACACAGAAAGAATTTTGCCCTTTATGCCTATCAATAAACGAGAGAGCCTGCTGTTTACCTTTATCATGTGCTTGTGCATGGTGCTCTGGATGAGCATCTACAACGTTGCCCTGCAGCATGGGGCCATCAACGGCGAGGCCATTGCCGCCGCGTGGCTCGGCTTCCCCGTTGCCTACATTTTTGCCATGTGCTGCGACTGATTTGTTGCCAGCCCCCTTGCCAAGGGTTTCGCTTTTAAATTCCTGGTCACGCCGGGGTTGCTCGCTTTATCTTCCGCCATGCCTTCCCCATGGGAACCGTCTTTGAAGAGCAGCATATGGAGCTCGTACGTATGCCGGGCGCTCCCGCTGCCGATGTCGCCGATGACGTTGCCGAGAGTATGGACGCTGAGCCCGCCTGCTAGGCAAGAGCCTCTAACCTAGAGCGCCCGCCGCACCCGGCGATTCCTTTTTTGTAGACGTTGTCGTATGGCTGCACGCGGAAAAGGCCACAGCGGTTAACATATACTCCATATGGGTAAAGAGACCAAAGCGCCGCCACGAGTGGCGCTTTGCGTTTGAAAAACTAGCTCGTCTAAGAGGAACTAGCATGTTGGACCGTTTTACCGATCGCGCGCGCAAGGTCATGTCCATGGCCAAGCAGGAGGCGCTCGATCTTCACTCAAATAAGGTGGGTACCGAGCATCTGCTGCTCGCGCTCGCCAAGGAGGACGAGGGCATTGCCGCCGAGGCACTGCGCTCACTCGATATCTCCTACGATGACATCATGGACACGCTCAAGGAGGTCCAGACCACCGTTCCCGAGCCCAGCGAGGAGACCGAGGCCGCTAAGCTCGCCTTTACGCCGCTCGTCATCAGCGTGATGGAGCGTTCCTTCCGCGTGGCGCGCGAGAACAACCAGACCTATGTGTCGACCGAGCACCTGCTCATCGGTATCGTCGAAGAGGGCAACGGCATGGCCATGGACATTCTCATGCGCCTGGGTGTTTCGTCCGCTTCCATTAAAAAAGCCATCGAGAAGCTTACCGCCAAGGATCAAGACAAGAAGCGCCCGCTCGCCGGTGCCGGTGCCGGGCGTCCCGGTACAGGCCTGCCGTTCTTTAGCGGCTCGGACGCCTCGCAGCAAAAGGGGAGCGGCACCGACACGCTCAAGCAGTTCGCCACCAACCTTACGCAGAAGGCGCGCGACGGCGAGCTCGACCCGGTGATCGGTCGCGAAAAGGAAGTCCAGCGCATGATGGAGATCCTTTCGCGCCGCACCAAGAACAACCCGCTTATCTTGGGTGACCCCGGCGTGGGCAAGACGGCCATCGTCGAGGGCCTGGCGCAGCAGATCGCTGCCGGCAACGTGCCCGAGAACCTTATGAACCAGAACATCTGGACGCTCGACCTGCCGGGTCTTGTCGCGGGTGCCAAATATCGCGGTGAGTTTGAGGAGCGTCTCAAGAACGTGATCCAGGAGGCAACCGAAGCCGACGACGTCATCCTGTTTATCGACGAGATGCACACCATCATCGGTGCCGGTTCTGCCGAGGGATCCATCGATGCAAGCTCCATGCTCAAGCCCGTGCTCGCGCGCGGCGCTTTCCAGATCATCGGTGCCACCACGGCCGAGGAGTTCCGCAAGTACCTCACCAAGGACCCGGCCTTCGAGCGCCGCTTCCAGACCATCGATGTTGAGGAGCCAAGCGTCGAGGACACGGTCAAGATCCTGACCGCGCTCAAGCCACGCTACGAGGAGCACCACCACGTGCGCTATACGCAGGGTGCCATCGAGGCCGCCGCGAACCTCTCCAACCGCTACATCCAGGATCGCTTCCTGCCCGATAAGGCCATCGACCTCATCGACGAGGCCGGCGCCCGCGCCCGCATTGCCGCCAACCGTGCGCCTGAGCCGGTGCGCGAGGCCGAGCATCGCGTGGAGGAGCTCAAGGCTGCCGCGCAGGAGGCCACCGAGGGCGACGACATGAACAAGGCCGCCGAGATTACCGAGCAGCAGAAGGCTGCCGAGATTGAGCTCGCCGAGGCCAAGGCAGCTTGGACGGCCGAGCTCGACGCCAGCCCGCTCACCATCGATGTCGCCCAGGTTGCCGACATCGTGTCCGTGACCTCGGGCGTGCCGGTGTCTTCGCTCACCGAGAGCGAAAGCCGTCGTCTGTTGCAGACCGAAAGCGTGCTCAAGACCCGCATTATCGGCCAGGATGAAGCTGTCGAGGCCGTGGCCAAGGCAGTGCGCCGCAGCCGCTCGCCGCTCAAGGACCCGCGTCGTCCCGGCGGCAGCTTTATCTTCTTGGGTCCTACCGGCACAGGCAAGACCGAGCTCGCCAAGACGCTCGCCGAGTATCTCTTTGGCAGCAAGGACGCGCTCATCAGCTTCGACATGTCGGAGTTTGGCAGCGAGTTCGAGGTCTCCAAGCTTATCGGTAGCCCCCCGGGCTACGTGGGCCACGACGAGGGCGGTCAGCTCACCAAGGCCGTTCGCCGTCACCCGTACTCGGTCGTGCTGTTCGACGAGATCGAGAAGGCGCACCCCGATATCTTCAACATCTTGCTGCAGGTGCTTGAGGAGGGTCGCCTGACCGATAGCCAGGGCAAGACGGTCGATTTCCGCAACACCGTGATCATCATGACGTCCAACGTGGGCGCCCGCGAGATTGCGCAGGATGCGAGCGTTGGCTTTGGCACCACCGGTGAGCAGGGTCTTACCTCGAGCGAGATTAAGGGCCGTGCGATGGGCGAACTCAAGCGCCTGTTCCGCCCCGAGCTGCTCAACCGTATCGATGACATCGTGGTGTTTCAGAAGCTTTCGGGCGAGAACCTGACCAAGATCGCTCACCTGCTGGTGGACGACCTGCGCCAGCGCCTGATTGCCAACGGCATGAACATCAAACTCACCGATGCGGCCTACGACAAGATCGTAGCCGAGGGTACCGACCTCACCAACGGCGCACGTCCGCTGCGCCGCGCCATCCAAAAGCTCATCGAGGATCCGCTGTCCGAGGAGCTGCTGGCCGGCGAGTGGGGTAGTGGCGATACCGTCATGTGCGACGTGGCCGACGGCAAGTTCGTCTTTAGCCACGGTACGGGCGAGATCCCAGCGCCGCGTCCGGCAGGTGCGCTTGGGGGCGATACCGCTCCGGAAGCGCCGCACACCGGAAACGCCGCGCCTGTGAGCAGTGGCGTAAGCTCGGGCCCCGGCGGCATGATGCAAGCCGGTTCCGGCGCGCTGTAGGGCGTAACAAAACCTTGTGTCCACGAGGGCGTTCCAAAGGAGCGCCCTTTTTTCTGTTGGAAAGGCCCCTCGTTCAAAGTAAAGCTCATTAAACATACCAACGGCGTATGCATAAGCGTTGATCAAGCGTTGAGGTTGGTTGAAGGGTCCAACGTCCCTTCGGCGCGGTCCGTCTACCTGCTTTATCTTAATAAAGTGGCGTTTCTCCGCCGTTAGCCGATGATGCGAGAGCGCTCGGCGTTTTCGACTGGTTTATGCAAACGAAGTCTGGGAATATACAAGGCGCATGTCTTATTGTCTAACCAGTTGCGCCAAGGAGGCACCATGGACTACAAGATCACCGGCTATGAGCCCGCCCAGCTGTTCCATTTCTTTGAGGAGGTCAGCGCGATCCCCCGTGGGTCTGGCAACGAGAAGGGCATCAGCGATTTCCTGGTTGCGTTTGCCAAGGAGCGCGGCCTCGATGTGTATCAGGACGAGGTCTACAACGTCATCATTCGCAAGCCCGCATCTGCCGGTGCCGAGAATGCCCCGACCGTGATGCTGCAGGGCCACATCGATATGGTGTGCGACAAATTGGGCTCCGTTGAGCACGACTTTACGACCGATGGTATCGACCTGCTCGTCAAGGACGGCGTTCTCACCGCTAACGGCACCACGCTGGGCGCCGACAACGGTATCGCCGTCGCTCTGATGCTCACTGTTCTCGATGACGATTCGATCGTTCACCCCGCCCTCGAGTGCGTATTCACCACCGACGAGGAGACTGGCCTGGTCGGCGCCGAGACGCTCGACAAGTCCCAGATTAGCGCCCGCACCATGATCAACCTTGACTCCGAGGAAGAGGGCGTTGCCACCGTCAGCTGCGCCGGCGGCGTCGTCGTTACCTACACCTGCCCGATCGCGCGCGAGCACAAGACCGGTAGTACCCTCACGTTCGACATCTCCGGCCTGCTGGGCGGTCACTCCGGCAGCGATATCCACCTGGAGCGCGGCAACGGCAACCTCATCATGGCCCGCATCATCGACCGCCTGATGGTTGCCGGCGAGCCCGCCATCGTTAGCTTTAACGGCGGCACCAAGGACAACGCCATCAACCGTGAGTGCAAGGCTGTTCTGGTCTACGCCGACCACGCTGCCGCCGAGGCCGCGGCCCAGATCGCAAAGGGCATTATCGCCGACGTCGCTGCCGAGCTCGAGGTCTTCGACCCCGGCTTTACCTGCACTGTCGAGATTGCCGACGACGCCGAGGTCGAGGCCATGGACGAGAAGTCCGCGCTTGCCCTCATCCGCGCCCTGCGTCTTGCCCCCAATGGCGTGATCCGCCGCAACGTTGCTACCGACGGCTCCGTCGAGGTTTCCTCCAACATCGGTGTGGTTGCCACTTCTGACGACGAGGTCAAGATCATGCTGTCCCCGCGCTCCTCGATCACCTCGCTGCAGAACGAGTTCAAGGACCGCCTGCAGACGCTGGCCGATGTCTTGGGCTTCGACGCCAAGTTTGAGTTCGAGTATCCCGGCTGGAGCTATGCCGAGCATTCGCCGGTCCGCGACGTCTTTATCGAGAGCTATCGCGAGCTCTTTGGCTCCGAGCTGCGCATCGAGTCCATTCACGCCGGCCTTGAGTGCGGCCTGTTTGCCGAGGCCCTGCACGGCCTGGACGCCATCGCCGTGGGCCCGACGCTCTCCGATGTCCACACCCCGGACGAGAGCATGGAGCTCGCTTCTGCCGAGCGCTTCTACGAGCTGCTCATCGACGTCCTCAAGCGCCTTGCCGCGTAAAGGTCGCCTTGGTTAAGCCGCTCTAAAACGGCTGGCTATGAAAACGGCCGCCTGGCGTAATGCCGGGCGGCCGTTATTCGTTACAGTGCGAGGATCCCAAGGTGCTCAAGTAGGATCTTAAGCCCGATGAGGACGAGTACGACGCCACCCACGATGGTGGCGGGTTTTTCGTAGCGCGCGCCAAAGGTGTGGCCGATCGCTACGCCGGCGACGGAGAAGATAAACGTTGTGACGCCGATAAGTGATACAGAGGGCACGATATCGACCGAGAGCGCGGCAAACGAGATGCCCACGGCGAGCGCGTCAATCGAGGTGGCGATGGCAAGGATTAGGTACTCGCCCAGGTCGATCTTTTCGGCATCCTTGCCGTCGCCTTCGTCCTCATCCTCGTCTTCAGTAAAGGCTTCCCACAGCATCTTGCCGCCGATAAAGGCCAAAAGGATAAAGGCAATCCAATGGTCAATGGGACCGATGATGCCCATGAACTGGCCGCCGAGTGCCCAACCGATTACGGGCATGCCGGCCTGAAAGCCGCCAAAGAACAGGCCGAGCACAACGGCGACTTTAAGGTTGACCTTTTTCATGCCGAGACCCTTGCAGATGGAAACGGCAAAGGCGTCCATCGAAAGGCCAACGGCGAGCAACACGAGCTCTGCGAGTCCCATAGTCTGGCTCCCTCTCTCCGGGCGAACCCGATTACACGACCACTCCCTCATTTATATGAGACCCGATGCTACCACATGAGCAGCCAAAAGAGCCCCGTCCCAAATGAGCTACCTAAGCGGTGTTCGCTCATTCTGTAAGCATCGGAATTTGCGGGCGTCACAGGGGCAAACCGTGAGAAACTTATTGACGTTTATGGAGCGTATACGATGGGAGCGATGCCTTGGATAAGAACGAGCTGCAAAAGCGTATGGAACAGGCCATCCGCCTGACGGCACCTGGTCAGCCGATCCGCACCGCCCTTGACATGATCATCGCCGGTCACCTGGGCGCGCTTATCTGCGTCGGCGACACCGAAAACGTGCTCGCTGCCGGTAACGACGGCTTCCCGCTCAACATTTCGTTTACCTCGAACCGCCTGTTCGAGCTTTCCAAGATGGACGGCGCCATCGTCATCGACGGCGACCTTACCCAGATTCTGCGCGCCAATTTCCACCTCAATCCCGACCCCTCGCTCGCCACGAGCGAGACGGGCATGCGTCACCGTACTGCCGCTCGCATGTCGGTGCTCACCGACGCCATCGTGATCTCGGTCTCGGCCCGTCGTGCCGTCGTCAACGTGTATGTGCACGGCAAGAGCTATGAGATTCAGCCCGTCACCACCATCATGAGCTCGGTCAACCAGCTCGTCGCTACGCTTCAGACCACCCGTCAGTCGCTCGACCGCTCCCTGCTGCGTCTGACGGCCCTCGAGCTGGACGACTACGTCACGCTCGCCGACATCACCGGCATTTTCTCGAGTTTCGAGATCATGCAGCAGGCAAAGACCGAGCTTAAGGATTGCATTGTCAAGCTGGGCAACCAGGGCAAGCTCGTGCAGATGCAGCTCGAGCAGCTCGCCGGCTCCAGCATGGATACCGAGTACGACTTGATGATTCGCGACTACGCAAGCGATTCCTCCGAGGCAAACGCCGAGAAGATCCGTGCCGAGCTTAGCCGCATGACGCCCAAGGACTTGTCCGACCCGCAGCATGTGGCGGCGGTTCTGGGCTACGACGACTTGGACGAGGACTCCGTCATGACGCCGCTGGGCCTGCGCACGCTTTCGCGCGTGTCCGTCGTGCGCGACGGCGTGGCCGAGAAGATCGTCGACGAGTATGGCTCGCTGCAGGAGCTCATGGACGACATCAGCAAGGATCCTGAGCGCCTGGGCGACTTTGGCGTTAACAACCCTGCCATTCTTGCGGACTCCCTGTACCGCATGAAGGGCACCAAACAGGGGAACGCATAATGGCGCCCGTATGCGCCGTGGTCGTTGCCGGTGGCAGCGGCCAGCGCTTTGGTAATCCCGGTGGCAAGCAGCTCGTCAATGTAGCGGGCCGTCCGCTTATGAGCTGGTCCATCCGCGCGTTTGACCGTAGCGATAAGGTCGGCCACATCGTCGTGGTTTGCCCTGCCGAGCGCCGTGCCGAGATGCGCCGCCTGGCCATCAGCCCGTATTCGTATAACACGCCCATCAGCTTCGCCGATGCCGGCGATACCCGCCAGGACTCCACTCGTGCCGGCGTGCATGCGGTGCCGGCAGGCTTTGAATACGTCGCCATTCACGACGGCGCTCGTCCGCTCATTACTACCGAGGCCATCGATCACGCTATCGACGTGCTCGTGAGTGACCGCTCGCTCGACGGTGTCGTGTGTGGCCAGCCCGCGATCGACACGCTCAAGATCGTCGATGGGGACAACATCGTCGAGACGCCGCCACGCGAACTCTATTGGGCCGCGCAGACGCCGCAGATCTTTAGTGTCGACGCCATGAAACGCGCCCATGCCGCGGCGATTGCCGAGGGCTTTATCGGTACGGACGATTCGTCACTGGTCGAGCGCATGGGTGGGCGCGTCCACTGCGTCCAGAGCCCGCGCGACAACCTTAAGGTGACGGTGCCCGAGGACTTGCGTCCCGTAACCGCAATTTTGCTCGGGCGGATGGCCGAGAGAGAGGACCTTCCCCATGTTCAGTAACCTGCGCATTGGCCACGGCTACGACGTCCACCGTTTGGTGGAGGGGCGTCGATGTATCATCGGCGGGGTCGACATTCCCTACGAGCGCGGCCTGCTGGGCCACTCGGATGCCGATGTGCTCGCGCACGCGCTGGCCGACGCTATTCTGGGCGCCTGCCGCGGGGGAGACATTGGCAAGCTGTTCCCCGACACCGACCCCGCCTACGAGGGTGCCGACTCGATGGTGTTGCTTGCCCGCGTAATGGACTATGCGCGCGAGCTGGGCTTTGAGTTTGTCGATGCCGACTGCACCATTGCCTGCCAGCAGCCTAAGATCACCCCGCACCGCGATGCCATGCGTGCCAACTTGGCCCATGCCCTGGGCGTTGACGTCGAAAACGTGGGCGTCGCCGCCACCACGACCGAAAAGCTCGGTTGGGAAGGTCAAGGCGAGGGAATTGGCGCCTGGGCCGTCTGCCTGCTACAGAAAACCGTTAAGGAGTAACGAATGCGTATCTACAACAGCGCTACCCATAAAAAGGAAGAGTTCCAGCCCATCGAGCCCGGCAAGGTCCGTATGTACGTGTGCGGACCCACGGTTTACGACAACATCCACATCGGCAACGCCCGCACGTTCATCAGCTTCGATGTGATTCGACGCTGGCTCATCGCGAGCGGCTACGAGGTCACGTTCGCCCAGAACCTTACCGATGTCGACGACAAGATCATCAAGCGTGCCAACGAGCAGGGCCGTACGGCCGCCGAGGTCGCGACGGAGTTCTCGGATAAGTTTATTGGCGTCATGCGCGCTGCCAACGTGCTCGATCCCGATGTGCGCCCCCGCGCCACCAAGGAGATCGGCCCCATGATTGCCATGATCAAGGCGCTCATCGAGCAAGGCCACGCTTACGCCGCCGATAACGGCGACGTGTACTTTTCCGTGCGCAGCGATCCCAACTACGGGCAGGTCTCGGGCCGCAACATCGACGACCTCATGGTGGGTGCGCGCATCGAGGAGAACGAGGACAAGAACGACCCGCTCGACTTTGCCCTGTGGAAGGCCGCCAAGCCCGGCGAGCCCAGCTGGCCGAGCCCCTGGGGCGAGGGCCGTCCCGGTTGGCACACCGAGTGCGCCGCCATGGTGCACCGCTACCTGGGTACCCCGATCGACATTCACGGCGGTGGCTCCGACCTTGCCTTCCCGCATCACGAGAACGAGTGCGCCCAGGCTGCCTGCGCCTGGCACCAGGGCTTCTCCAACACCTGGATGCACACGGGCATGCTGCTGGTCGACGGCGAGAAGATGTCCAAGTCGCTTGGTAACTTCTTTACGCTGGCCGAGGTGCTCGAGCAGCACTCCGCTGCCGCCCTGCGCCTGCTGATGCTGCAGACGAGCTATCGCTCGCCGCTCGACTTCTCCTGGGAGCGCCTGGAGGGTGCCGAGAATTCGCTCACGCGTATCGCCGGTACGGTCGAGAACCTGCGCTGGGCCGCGAACCATGCGACGGCCGATGCCGATGAGGCAGCATCTGAGGCGTTTGCCGCCAAGGCTGCCGAGACCCGTGCCGCCTTTAAGGAGTGCATGGACGACGACTTTAACACCGCCGGTGCCATGGGCGCCGTCTTTGGTTTTGTCACCGAGTGCAATCAGTATCTGGAGCAGGCGGGCGACGCTGCCGACAAGGCCGCGGCTCTTGCTGCCGCCGATACGCTGGTCGAGCTGCTCGATACGTTTGGCGTTGAGCTTCCCGAGCCCAAGGTCGAGCTGCCGCTGGGCCTTTTGGGCGTTGCTGCTGGCTTGGTTGCCTACACTGGTGACGACGTGGACGAGGCCGCTGCCAAGATTCTCGAGGCTCGCGCCGAGGCCCGTGCCGCCAAGAACTGGGACTTGGCAGACGCCATCCGCGATCAGCTCAAGGACCTGGGCCTGACGATTGAAGATACCGCTGCCGGCACCCGTATCAAATCCCTCTAACCCCTGCGGGTTTCCCAAGCACCCGACCGCACGAGCCACGGCACCTTGCCTTTCAATCGTCGGGCATGGCCCCAAGGTCTATGCCCTCCTCTTTCAAGGCAATCTGCCGCACCTCGGGCGGTCGGTCTATTTGTTTCGTTTGATAGTTGTATTTAGGAGGCCGTCCTATGGCCGACAATCGCAAGCGTGCGCCTCGTGGCGGCAAGCAGGCCGCTTCTGGCTCGCGTTCGATTCGCCGAAATGACCGCGCTGCCGCTTCCAAGGGCCAGCGCGATCGCACCCAAGCTGCGCGTCCGCAGCGCGATCGCAACCGCGACGCTGTCCAGGCTCCCAAGGGCGAGTTTATCGAAGGTCGTCGTGCTGCCGTCGAGGCGCTGCGCACCGGTTTTCCCATCAAGTGCGCGCTCATTGCCGAGGGCGGGGAGCGCGATGCCGCCCTGTCTCGTCTGGTCGATGACCTCAACGCCGCGTGTGTCCGCATTAAGTACGTGCCGCGCGCGCAGCTCGATGCGCTGTCGAGCCACGGCGCTCACCAGGGCATTGCGCTCGAGGTGGGCAACTTCCCTTATGCGGATGTCGCCGATATCCTCGACCGTGCAGGCGAGGGTCCGGCACTTGTCGTGGTGCTCGACCACGTGACCGACGACGGTAACTTTGGCGCCATCGTGCGCTCCGCCGAGGTCGTGGGCGCGGCGGGCGTCATTATTGCCAACAAGCGCGCTGCCGGCGTGACCGTTGGTAGCTACAAGACCTCCGCCGGCGCCGTCATGCATCTGCCTATCGCACAGGTCCCCAATATCGCTCGTGCACTCGACGATCTTAAGGCCGCTGGCTTTTGGGTGGGCGGTGCCTCCGAGCACGCCGAGGGCAGTTGCTGGGATGCTCCCTTCGAGGGCCGCGTGGCGCTTGTCATGGGCTCCGAGGGCGACGGCATCTCGCGCCTGGTACTCGAGAAATGCGACTTTTTGACCAAGCTTCCTCAGCGTGGCATGACCGAGAGCCTCAACGTTGCCCAGGCAACGACGGCACTGTGCTTTGAGTGGCTACGTCGCAACGCCGGCGAGCTCATGGGGGAGGAGTAGCGCATGTCCAAGAAGAACCGCGCCAAGTCTAAGGCCAAGCGCTTTGGCGAAGGCTCGGCCAAGCCGATTGTCTCGGCCGCGACCTACGGCGTGGGCGGCAATGCGTTTGCGCAGGCTATTGCCGACCCGGTCTCCACGGTGCACTCCAATAAGCCCGAGCTGTTAGTGGTCGACGGCTACAATGTGATCCACTGCACGCCGCGCTACGAAAAGCTCGTGTACGACCATTCCGACGATCCGTATTCCAGCGACGTTCACGATATGGCGCGCACCGCCCTTATCAACGACGTCGCCGCCTTTGCCCAGGGCCGCTACGAGGCCGTGATTGTGTTTGACGGCGCTGGCAATATCTCTAGCGAGCGCCCCAACCTGCCGGCTCGCGGCGTGCGCATCGAGTTTTCGCCGACGGGCGTATCGGCCGATACCGTGGTACAAAAGCTCTGCATTGAGGCGCGCGAGGAAGGCCGCGCGTGCTCCGTGGTATCGAGTGACGGCACAATTCAAGCCGTCGTCATGGGCAAGGGCGTTACGCGTATCTCGAGCCGCATGCTGGTGGACGAGATCAAACAGATCGATAACGACGTCCGCGAGGCAGAGGAGGCTCCGCAGATCAAGATGACTCTGGGCAGTCGCCTGAGCCCCGAGGCACTGGCCAAGCTCAAGGCCCTGCGCGGGAGGTAGGTAAACCTTCTATGGGGAGCTGCTTTCTCGATTGATCAACCAACTGGTTTGTAATCAATGGGTTGCGGCTTGACATCGCCAAAACGAATAGTTTTTGGTTCTGGCGAACAGATAAAACTATTCGTTCTGACGAATAGTTTTGAGATATGGTCGATCAAAGGGCCTGTTGCGCCCCGTCCGCAATTCCTTTATTCTTAATTGGCTTCGCGCGAAAGCGCCAAGTGTGCCAGTGTGGCGCAACGGTAGCGCAACTGATTTGTAATCAGTGGGTTGCGGGTTCGATTCCTGTCACTGGCTCCATGAGAGTTTCGGGCTCTGTTCCCTAGTGGGACAGGGCCCGTTTCTATTTATGTCGATATATAAGCGGGTTTGACTCCCACCAAGCTTCAGGTTTGTCTCGATCTGTAACACGAGGACGAGCATTCAGCTCCCAGCTGTTACAGATTTAGACAATCTGGGGTCGAGCTGAGAAGTGTCTCAATCTGTAACAAATAGGGAAGGAAAACCGTTCTTGTTGTTACAGATTTAGATAAATGGGAAACCGCCAGGGAAACATCTCGATCTGTAACAAATAGGGGAGAAAATGTTCTCTAAATGTTACAGATCGAGACAAAGGCCGGACCGGTCCCAGCCATCCTGGTTGAGCGAGGATATTCGGACGCACGAGGATCGTTATCGAAAGTCGATACCGCAAGCGTACTCCACCACACCAAAGTGTTCCCTTGGGAAATGTCGTCAGCGCAGCCAAATCCGCCGTCCTTCATATCTAAATTCAGCAAAACCGCAGGTCAAAGGTATATAGATACGCCCGGTACCGTGTATTTAGAGGTTTTCGTTGACAGCCCCCAAGGTTGCATCGTATTATCTTTTTCGTTCGCGGGGGCGGAGGCCCAAAAGACCAAAGAACCTGCGGATACTTGAACGATTGGGAGTTTGCCCGAGTGGTTAATGGGGACGGGCTGTAAACCCGTTGGCTCTGCCTACATAGGTTCGAATCCTATAGCTCCCACCCGTCAAGTGCCTGTATAGCTCAGTCGGTAGAGCACTTCGTTGGTAACGAAGAGGTCACCAGTTCAAGTCTGGTTGCAGGCTCCATCCGGCGGTGTAGCTCAGTTGGTTAGAGCACACGGTTCATACCCGTGGCGTCACTGGTTCGAATCCAGTCACCGCTACCATAGGTAACACGGTGGCTTCTCAATAGTATGTTGAGAGGCCACTATGGTATAAAGGCATAGTCCCGTCCGGGGACGACCTGTTTAGAGGAGGGCTTTATGGCCAAAGAGAAGTTTGAGCGCACTAAGCCGCATGTTAACATCGGCACCATTGGTCACGTTGACCACGGCAAGACCACGCTGACCGCTGCCATCACCAAGGTTCTCTCCGAGACCGAGGGCTGCAAGGCTGACTTCACTGCGTTCGAGAACATCGACAAGGCTCCCGAGGAGCGCGAGCGCGGCATTACGATCTCCGTCTCCCACGTCGAGTACGAGACTGCTGCCCGTCACTACGCTCACGTTGACTGCCCGGGCCACGCTGACTACGTCAAGAACATGATCTCCGGTGCTGCTCAGATGGACGGCGCTATCCTGGTCATCGCCGCTACCGACGGCCCCATGGCTCAGACCCGCGAGCACATCCTGCTCGCCCGTCAGGTCGGCGTTCCCTACATCGTCGTCTTCCTGAACAAGTGCGACATGGTCGACGATGACGAGCTCATCGACCTCGTCGAGATGGAGACCCGTGAGCTCCTTTCCGAGTACGAATTCCCCGGCGACGACATCCCCGTCATCCGTGGTTCCGCTCTGGGCGCTCTCGAGGGCGACGCCAAGTGGATGGACGCCATTCGCGAGCTCATGTCTGCCGTCGACGAGTACATCCCGACGCCTGCTCGTGACAACGACCTCCCGTTCCTGATGGCCGTTGAGGACGTTATGACCATCTCCGGCCGTGGTACCGTTGCTACCGGCCGTGTCGAGCGCGGTGAGCTCAAGCTCAACGAGCCCGTCGAGATCGTCGGCATCAAGGATACCCAGAACACCGTCGTTACCGGTATCGAGATGTTCCGTAAGTCCATGGACTTCTGCGAGGCTGGCGACAACGTCGGTCTGCTGCTCCGCGGCATCAAGCGCGAGGACATCGAGCGCGGCCAGGTTCTCTGCAAGCCCGG
Organism: Collinsella sp. LCP21S3_A3; assembly: GCF_052118905.1. Lineage (NCBI taxonomy): Bacteria > Bacillati > Actinomycetota > Coriobacteriia > Coriobacteriales > Coriobacteriaceae > Collinsella > Collinsella sp. LCP21S3_A3. The sequence goes on from NZ_JBQKGH010000001.1 coordinate 244,450, forward strand.
TTCGGTTACCCCGCACACCAAGTTCACCGGTGAGATCTACGTTCTGACCAAGGAGGAGGGCGGCCGTCACACCCCGTTCTTCGATGGTTATCGTCCTCAGTTCTACTTCCGTACCACCGACGTTACCGGTACGGTCAAGCTCCCCGAGGGCACCGAGATGGCTATGCCTGGTGACCACATCACCATCGAGGGCGACCTCATTCACCCGATCGCTATGGAGGAGGGCCTGCGCTTCGCTATCCGCGAGGGTGGCCACACCGTCGGTTCGGGCATCGTCTCCACGATCATTGAGTAAATTAGCTCTCTGATACAGCTGACTTAGAGAACCCGGCACTTATATGGGTGCCGGGTTCTTTTCTACGTGGGTCTTTTTGCCTGATGATTACGCTTAGCTCGCTCTTAAGTTGAGCGTGAGGAATCGATTAGATCTCGTTGGCTCCATTGATGTGTTCCAAATATGAATGGATCTACCGAGAACCAATTGATTCGAGGTTTTCGTTGACAGCACTTACGTAGAGCTGATAAAGTACCAACTCGTGCCCGTACGGGGCGGATATGAAAGGTTCAGGATACATGCGTACTCTAGTTACTCTTGCGTGCACTGAGTGCAAGCGCCGCAACTATACGACCACTAAGAACAAGGCGAACATGCCTGATCGTATGGAGATCAAGAAGTATTGCCCCTGGTGCCGTCACCATACGCTGCACAAAGAGACTCGCTAGTCTCTAGTCACATACGCCAGTAGTTCAATTGGTAGAGCATCGGTCTCCAAAACCGAGTGTTGAGGGTTCGAGTCCTTCCTGGCGTGCCAGTCATTATTCCGTAAGCTCCCATTTGGGGGCTTACGGTTTACTCATGTATAAGCGCATTGCGCGGAGGTAACCCAAATGGCCAACAAGAAGAACAAGAAGAAGGCACAGCAGCAGGCGCCTGCCAACAAAGCTGCCGCCAACTCCAAAGTTGAGGCCAAGAAGGCCGTTGCCAAGAAGAGCGAGAAGGCTGCGAAGTCCAAGAAGAACGAGAAGCCCGGTTTCTTCGCCCGCACCAAGAAGTATTTTGCTTCGGTGAAGTCCGAGATGAAGCGTGTCACGTGGCCCGATAAGAAGGAGCTCGTGAACTACTCGGTCGTCGTTTGCGCTTCTCTGATCGTCGTCGGCGTCGTCATCGCTCTGCTCGATGCTGGCTTTGGCGAGGCTCTTGCTCTGTTCTCTGGATTGAGGGGCTAAACCATGTCTAAGCGTTGGTACGTCGTCCACACTTACTCTGGATACGAGAACCGCGTTAAGTCCGATCTCGAGCATCGCATCGAGACCATGGGCATGCAGGATCGTATCTTTGATATTGAGATTCCTATGGAGCGCGTCACCGAGATCAAAGAGGGTGGCAAGCGCGAGACCAAGGATTCTAAGATCTTCCCGGGTTATGTCCTGGTTCGCATGGAGATGGATGACGATGCATGGACGTGTGTTCGCAACACGCCCGGCGTCACCGGTTTCCTGGGCGGCAACGGCAAGCCCGCTCCGCTTTCCCGCGACGAGTACAATAAGATGACTCGTCGTCCCGGTAAGGGCGATTCGCCCAAGCGTACGTCGGTTGATATTGAGGTCGGTACGTCCGTCCGCGTCACCGATGGCCCGCTTACCGACTTTGATGGCAAGGTCTCCGAGGTTAACGCCGAGGCAGGCAAGCTCAAGGTCACGCTGATGATCTTTGGCCGCGAGACGCCGGTCGAGCTCGACTTTAACCAGGTCGCTGTCATCGCTTAAGTTTTCGTCCGTTCGCGCGAGCGTGCTTCTTCTGTGACTGCTCATCTCAGGAGTGCTTCTAACACGTGCGTGCTTACGATATAGCAAGTACTTCACACTCGTGATTCGAAAGGAATGACCATGGCTGAGAAGAAGGTTGCCAACGTCATTAAGCTCCAGATTCCTGCTGGTGCCGCTAACCCCGCTCCTCCCGTCGGCCCCGCCCTGGGCGCTGCTGGCGTGAACATCATGCAGTTCTGCCAGGCCTTTAACGCCGAGACGCAGGACAAGAAGGGCGACATTATCCCCGTTGAGATTTCTGTCTACGAGGATAAGTCCTTCTCCTTCATCACCAAGACTCCGCCGGCGGCTCACCTCATCAAGAAGGAGCTGAACCTCAAGTCTGGTTCCGCTAAGCCCCAGGCCGACAAGGTTGGCCAGCTCTCTCAGGAGCAGCTCACCAAGATCGCCGAGATCAAGATGCCGGACCTCAATGCCAACGACATTGACGCCGCCAAGAAGATCATCGCCGGTACCGCCCGTTCCATGGGCGTCACCATCGCTGAGTAGCGTTTTTCTAGGTAACGACGGGTGCTCCGACCGGGGCGCCCGTTAAATGTGTGCAATAGGGCACACGATACGATGTGGGAGGGCTCACGCCCGTTTAACCACAGGAGGTAATGCACATGGCTAAGCATGGTAAGAGCTATAACGCCGCTGCCGAGAAGGTCGACCGCGCCACGCTCTACACCCCCCTTCAGGCTGCCAAGCTCATCAAGGAGCTCGACACTGCCAAGTTCGACGAGACCGTCGAGGCCCACTTCCGTCTGGGCATCGATACTCGTAAGGCTGACCAGAACATCCGTGGTTCCATCTCCCTGCCCCACGGCACCGGCAAGACCGTTCGTGTTGCCGTCTTCGCCGAGGGCGAGAAGGCCCGTGAGGCCGAGGCTGCCGGCGCCGACATCATCGGTTCCGACGAGCTCGTCGCCCAGATCCAGAAGGGCGAGATCAACTTCGACGCCGCTATCGCTACGCCGAACATGATGGCCAAGGTTGGCCGCATCGGTAAGATCCTTGGTCCCCGTGGCCTCATGCCGAACCCCAAGCTCGGCACCGTGACCATGGACGTCGCCAAGATGGTCTCCGAGCTCAAGGCCGGCCGCGTTGAGTATCGCGCCGACCGTTATGGCATCTGCCACGTGCCCCTGGGCAAGAAGTCCTTCTCTGAGCAGCAGCTCGTTGAGAACTACGCTGCCCTGTACACCGAGATCCTGCGCGTCAAGCCCTCTTCTGCTAAGGGCAAGTACGTCAAGTCCATCTCTGTGTCTTCCACCATGGGCCCTGGCGTCAAGGTCGATCCCGCTGTCCAGCGTGACTTCTTGGCTGAGTAACTTCTAGTTACTGCCTGAGCAAAGCAAGCATGGCTAAAGGAACCCGGTTCTGTCTCGTGCAGGACCGGGTTCCTTGCTATTTCGGGCCAAAACCAACACGAAGGAGATAGGCGCCTTTGTGGTGGTTTTGGTTCAAAATCCCCGTTGCGCGTCGTTTTGCCTGTGTTACACTTTAGCCCAATGTAGTGAATACCCGAGGCTGAAAGGAGCCAGACATGTTCTATAACAAACAGCAGCTCCTAGGCCTAGCGCTACTAGATTGGATAGCGCGCTAGGGTTGTAATTTCGCTATAACGATTAGTTGTACCCGGGTGCGCTATCTTCCGCCGCTTTTGGGCGTGATGAGCGACACGGGTATTATTCTATCTTGAGGCACTCCATCTCTCCTGAAAGCCATCTGTATCTTTAGCCTGTCAGGAGGAAATCATGAGCCGCAAAATCGCAATCTTTGACACAACGCTTCGTGACGGGGAGCAGTCTCCCGGCGCCAGCATGAATACCGAGGAAAAGCTCGTTATTGCACGCCAGCTGGTACGTATGAATGTCGACGTGATCGAGGCGGGATTTCCTATTTCGAGCCCCGGTGATTATCGTTCCGTACAGGAGATTGGCAAGATCGCGGGTGACCGGTGCACGGTATGCGGTCTCACCCGTGCAGTCGATAAGGATATCGAAGTGGCCGCAGAAGCCCTCAAGACGGCTCAGAGGCCCCGTATCCACACCGGTCTGGGTGTGAGTCCCAGCCATTTGCGCGACAAGCTCCATATGACCGAAGACGAGGCTATCGAGCGTGCCGTTCACGCTGTAAAGCATGCTCGTAAGTTTGTCGACGATGTCGAGTTTTATGCCGAGGATGCGGGCCGCTCCGATCAGGAGTTCCTGGTCCGCATTATCGAGGCAGCGATCAAGGCCGGCGCTACGGTCGTGAATATTCCGGACACCACGGGCTATAACATGCCCTGGGAGTTTGGCGCCCGTATTCGCGATCTGCGCGAGCGCGTGGCCGGAATCGAGGACGTTACGATTTCGGTCCACACGCATAACGATCTGGGCATGGCCACAGCCCTTGCACTCGAGGCGGTCCGCAATGGCGCGACGCAGATCGAGTGCACCATCAACGGCTTGGGCGAGCGCGCGGGCAACACGGCGCTCGAGGAGGTCGTCATGGCCATGAGGATGCACGAGCAGGATCTGGATGCACATACCGATATCGTGACGACCGAGCTCACGCGCGCATCTAAGCTCGTCAGCTCAATCACTGGCATTAATGTGCAGCCCAACAAGTCCATTGTGGGCGCTAATGCGTTTGCACACAGCTCGGGCATTCACCAGGATGGCGTGCTCAAGGCGCGTGACACCTACGAGATTATCGATCCCAAGGACGTGGGTGCAGCGGGATCCGAGATTATCCTTTCGGCACGTTCGGGCCATGCGGCACTGCGCCATCGTCTCGCCGAGCTGGGTTATACGTTTGGCGATGAGGAATTCGAGTCGATCTACCAGCGCTTCTTGGAGATTGCAGATCAAAAGAAAGAGGTCTTTGACGAGGACCTGGAGTCGATGATTCAGGAGCGCCAGCGCGAGGTCAAGGCGATCTACACCCTCGACGCGCTCCAGGTTTCCTGCGGCGACCCGCTTATTCCTACGGCCACGGCGACCATCACGGACGAGGACGGCGCGACACGGGTGGTTTGCTCGACGGGTACCGGTCCGGTGGATGCGGCGTACAAAGCGGTTGACAAGGCCATCTCTGCCCATGGCGAGCTGACGGAGTTCAACGTTAAGGCCATTACGCGTGGTATCGACGCCATCGGCGAGGTGACGGTGCGCATCACCGCCGAGGACGGCAAGATCTACACCGGCCGCGGCGCGGATACCGACATTATCGTGAGCTCGGCCAAGGCTTACATCAACGCTATTAACCGCATGATTCAGACTAACCGTTCCAAGGCGGGCAAGTAACGATATTCGGCAGGGCAAAGCCCGCTTGAGAGGGGAATCACATGGCACGTCCCATGACCGTAGCAGAGAAGATTTTGGCGGCACACGCAGGCCTGGACGAGGTAAAGCCGGGCCAGCTGGTCGAATGCGACCTGGACATCGTGCTCGCCAACGATATTACCGCACCTATCGCGATCGATGTCTTTCGCGAGCTGGGTGCCACCGAGGTGTTCGATCGCGACCGCGTTTGCCTGGTGCCCGATCACTATGCGCCCAACAAGGACATCAAGAGCGCCGAGCAGACCAAAAAGATGCGAGATTTTGCGCACGAGCAGCATGTGACGCACTATTACGAGCAAGGCTGCGCGGGCATTGAGCATGCCCTGCTGCCCGAGCGCGGCGTGGTGGTCCCGGGCGATCTGATTATCGGTGCCGACTCGCATACCTGCACGTATGGCGCCTTGGGTGCGTTTTCGACCGGCGTGGGCTCAACAGACGCCGGCGTGGGCATTGCCACGGGGCGCGCATGGTTTAAGGTTCCGCCGACGATTCGCTTTGAGATTAATGGCGAGCTTGAGGACGGCGCCACCGCCAAGGACATCATCCTGCACATTATCGGCATGATCGGCGTGGACGGTGCTCTGTACCAGGCCATGGAGTTTGCCGGCAGCACCATCGAGGGCCTGTCGATGGAAGGTCGCATGACAATTTCGAACATGGCGATCGAAGCGGGCGGCAAGGCGGGCATTATCGAGGTCGATGATGTTGCCCGCGCCTGGCTCAAGGGGCGCTGCGAACGTGATTACGTTGAGTATCACGCCGATCCAGACGCCGAGTATGCCCAGGTTATTGCCATTGACGCGGCCGACATTAAGCCGTGTGTATCGTGGCCGCATCTGCCCAGCAACACCCATCCGGTGAGCGAGAGCCGTCACATCATGATCGACCAGGCGGTAATCGGCTCGTGCACCAACGGACGTATCGAGGATATGCGTGCTGCGGCCGAAGTCATGCGCGGCCATAAGGTTGCCGACGGGCTGCGTTGCATCGTGATTCCGGCGACCCAGGCGGTCTTCCGCCAGTGCATGAAGGAGGGATTGACCGACATTTTCCTAGATGCCAACTGTGTGTTCTCCACGCCCACGTGCGGTCCGTGCCTGGGCGGCTACATGGGCATCTTGGCGGCGGGGGAGCGTTGCGTTTCTACGACCAACCGCAACTTTGTCGGCCGTATGGGCGACCCCACGTCCGAGGTCTATCTGGCCTCGCCGGCCGTGGCGGCTGCTTCTGCCGTGGCGGGGCACATATGCTTGCCGTCTGACCTGTAGGGGCTACGGGGTCCTTCGACCTTTGCTCGCTACTGCGGACAGTCCTGGCACTTTTTTGTTCGCCGAAGGCGAACGCTAACTTTCCATTAGCTTTTTTGTAGCCGAAACGCGAACGAGGGATTTGATATTTGCTTGCGTCGAGTTCCGCACGAGTCGGAGAGCACTTAATGTGCTCTCCGTGCGAGCAGGACTGTCCGAGTAAGTAAGTAAATATCAAATCCCCCGCATTCCATGTTTGAACGGAGAATGATATGAACTTTGAAGGCAAGGTATTTAGGTATGGTCGTGATGTTGATACGGATGTCATCATTCCTGCTCGGTATCTGAACTCGTCCGACCATGCGCACTTGGCGGCGCATGCTATGGAGGATATTGATCCCGCGTTTGCCTCTACCGTGAGGCCCGGTGACATCATTGTGGCCGAGGAGAACTTTGGTTGCGGTTCTTCGCGTGAGCATGCCCCGGTTGCCATTAAGGCTGCAGGGGTGTCGTGTGTTATTGCCAAGAGCTTCGCACGCATCTTCTATCGCAATGCCATTAACGTGGGCCTGCCCATTATGGAGTGCCCCGAAGCTGTCGATGCGATTTGTGCCGGCGATACCGTGAAGGTCGATACCGATGCGGGTGTCATCACCAACGAGCGTACTGGCGAGACTTTTACAGCTGAGCCGTTCCCGCCATTTATTGCCGAGATTATCGAGGCCGGCGGTTTGGTTGCGCGCACGCGTGCCAAGATTGTCGCGGCAAAGGCTCAGGAGGCGTAAGCGATTATGACGGTCAAGCTGGATAATCCGTTTGCAAACGGGCCGAGTAGCGAGAGCTGGAGCTGCAACGTGAAGAAGACCTATAAGATCTGCTGTCTTCCTGGTGACGGCATTGGGCCCGAGGTTATTGCCGAGGGTAAGAAGGTGCTGGCTGCCGTGGGCAAGCGCGCTGGCGTAGAGTTTGCCTTTGAGGATCACCTGATTGGTGGCGCGGCGATCGATGGGTGCGGCAATCCGCTGCCCGATGAAACCCTTGCGGCGGCAAAGGCGTCGGACGCCGTGCTGTTGGCATCCGTCGGTGGCCCAAAGTGGGATTCGACCGATCCGGCGGTCCCGCGCCCCGAGCAAGGCTTGCTGCGTATCCGCAAAGAACTCGGCCTCTATACCAACCTTCGCCCCGTAAAAATCTACGACGCACTTGCCAGCGCATCGACGCTTCGTCCCGAAGTCATCAAGGGCGTTGACATGGTTCTCGTCCGCGAACTTACCGGTGGCATTTACTTTGGCAAGCACGAGCGCTTTTATGACGAGGGCGGTGCGGGCACCGACGGTGTGGCTGGCCAGCGCGCGGTTGACGTAATGGAGTACCGCGAGTACGAAGTTGAGCGCATCGCCCGCCAGGCGTTTGAGGCAGCTCGCAAGCGCCGCGGCAAGGTGACAAGCGTGGACAAGCGCAATGTATTGGAGACGAGCCGCATGTGGCGTGAGGCCGTGCATCGCGTGCATGGCGAGGAGTATCCAGATGTAGAGCTTGAGGACCTGCTCGTCGACAACGCCGCCATGCAGCTCATTAACCGACCGGTCGACTTTGACGTCGTAGTTACGGAGAACATGTTCGGCGACATTCTCTCCGACGAGGCGGCGCAGATTACCGGATCGCTCGGCATGCTTGCCTCGGCTTCGCTGGGCGATGGCGTGTCGCTGTTTGAGCCGAGCGCCGGCAGCGCGCCCGACATCGCGGGGCTCGGTATCGCTAACCCGCTCGCGCAGATCCTGTCGGCGGCAATGCTGCTCACGTACGCGCTCGACATGGGTGAGCAGGCTGCTTGGATCGAAAATGCCGTGGCGCGTGTGCTTGACGAAGGCTGGCGTACCCGCGACATTGCCGACGACAGCACCCCTGCCGATAAGATCCTCGGCACGACCCAGATGGGCGATAAGGTCATCGCCGCGCTGTAGTGTCGAGATGTCCGGAACCACCACAAAGGTGCTTGTCCCCTTTGTGGTGGTTACCAGGGGGTTCTGGCGGTTGAGGACTCGATTGCCTCGTGGCGCTTGAGCTCGCGGCGCATGGTTTGCGAATTGAGCCAGGCTGCCTGCCATCCACGGATGGGGTAGCGCGCCTCGTCCAGCTCAAACTGCGTATAGCCGCAGGCGTTGATAATCGTCGTCCCGCATGCGTGCTGGCGTTCGCGTTGAAAGTCGCGAACATAGCATTGGTGCACATGCCCGTGCACCATGTAGTCGGGATTCCATGTCTCGAGCGCTGTGTTAAAGCATTCGAATCCCCGATGCGGCAGATCGTCCAGATCGCCCATGCCGGCGGCGGGCGCATGGGTGAGCAAGATGTCGCAGCCGCCGACCATCCTCACTTTGCGGGACAGCTTACGCATGCGCTTGGCCATCTCGTGCTCGGTGTACATGTTAGCGCCATCTCGATAGCGCATGGAGCCGCCAAGCCCCGCAATGCGGACGCCGCGATACACGTACACGGTGTCTTCGACACAGATGCAGCCGCCCGGTGCATGACGCGCGTAGCGGTCATCGTGATTGCCACGCACGTAGATGAGTGGTCTGTTGATGACCGTGACCAAAAACTCAAGATAGTCCGGGTCTAGATCGCCAGCGGACAAAATTAGGTCGACACCCTCAAAGCGTTCCTTGCGAAAGCACTCCCACAGGCATCGCTCTTCGGTATCGGCTATGGCAAGGATTTTCATAGAGCACGGACCTTCGGCTCATCGTCGGGCTGCGGAATGGTGCCCACCACGTTGTCTGCCAGCCAGTCCATCTCGACGATTTGCGTGCTCGGCAGTGGGGGAAAGCCCTCAATCTGCACCACGCCGTCTTGGCTACGGAGCTCGCCGCCAAATGGATTGATGGAGCCCTCGACGATGCCATTGCGGAGGAGCTGAACAAGCTTGCGCGTCTGATAGGGCAGGCCCGGAGCGTAGCGAATGTCGATAACGCCCGAGCTCATGCCATACCAGTAGTTGACGGCGCGGACCTGGCTGTCGTCACTGGTCTCGTCCCAGGTGCCATGCAGTAGACTTCGCACGATAAGCTCGTAGTATCGGCCCCAGTTCCATACCGGCATGGCAATGCCGGCAACCTTGCCATCGACCAGGCGGTGGAGTCCGTAGGCCGTGGGGTCTTCGAGCGACTTTGACATATCGGCGCCGGTCATGACGCTCACGCCTTCGCGGCACATGGCCTCGGCAAGGCCTCCGGCGGGCACATCGCCCCAGGTTAGGATAATTTGCGCACGGGGGTCGAGCAGCGAGGCGCCAATCGCAAAGGCGTTGATCTCGCTGAGTGCGCCCGAAGCGAAGACCGACGCGTGGTAACCGATGCGGTGGTTGTCCGCCATGCTGGCGGCAAGGGCGCCCAGGAGAAACTTGGCTTCGTACATCTTGCCAAAGTACGAACGGACGCTTTGGTGGGGAAGGCCGATGGAGCAGTTAAGGAACCGAACCCGGGGATATTCAACGGCAGCCCTGAGCGTGTATTCCATCAGGCGGTGCGAGGTCGAAAAGATGACGTTTGCTCCATGTTTGACAGCCGTTTCCACGGCGGCGTAGAACACGTCCGGATCGTGACAGTCCTCAAACGCCTCGGTGCGCACGATACCGCCAAAGTGCTCATCGAGATACTGACGCCCTTGGTCGTGCAGGCTATCCCAGCTCGACGTCGCACAGGTGAATTCATGGATAAAGGCGATGCGCAGGGGGTTGGCCGCCGAATAGACGGTCTTGCCCATAAAGAAGTTGAGCATGCCGGAGGTGGACTTGGCGGGCGACTCCTCCTCATCGACGTTTGGCGCTTCGACAAGATCGACCTTGTCCTCGTCACTTTTCCCGGCAATGACCAGTTCGCGCCAGATCTTGCACAGGCGGTTTACGACGATATCTGTCGGCGTATCCAGCAGGCGGTCCTGGTTGTACACATTGAGGTAGACGAGCATGGCGTCGGCGGGCGTAATGTCCAGGTGGTCGCCGCCCGCGCGAAGGTAGGCGCGCTTAAAGAGTAGGAAGGTGTGGCGCAGGTAATCGACCTTTTTCTGGGGCCATTTTTCGATAAGGTTCTGACCGAGCATCTTGGCGAGCGTTTCGTAGCTTCCCTCACGCGAGAACTCGATCTCGTATAGGGGGCAGACGCGCCAAAACGCGCAGAACTCGCCGTACAGGCGGCTTTCGACGGAATCCCATTTGCCGGGATAGAGACGGGTGACCTTGGCCGAAACCGTTGGAGCGTCCAGGAATTTGAGGACACTGACGCGCTTGTTGCCCTCCTGGACATAGAACCTATGCATGAACTCGGTGACGATGATGGGGTCGCGATAGCCCTCGGTTACCTGGATGTCGTAGAGGTTGGACCACTTGCGGGCGAACTCGGTGCTAAACGGCAGCAGGGGCATAAAGTTGCATGAAAAGGCGGACTGACGGCCCTTGGTAACCGTGCCGACAACCATTTCGAGCGGAATATCCCGCAGGCCGACATTCTCTCGCTGACCTAGGGGGAGCTGGGCAACCAAACTGTCGAGGTCCGTAAGGTATGGATGCTCGCTTTGGCTAATGGCGCGTCGACGTCCTTGCTCGCCGCGCTTGCGTGCTTGACGGTAGGCCTCTTCCATAGTTTGCTCCCTTAGTCGTTTAAACAACTATATGAACTATGGTACCACGAATGAAAACCTCCCATTTTCCGATGTCAAAGAAATGGGAGGCAGTTCACTGTCCCCTTTGTGGTGCTTTAGGCGATGATGGGAGCGATAGCGCGGATGCAGGCGTCGGCAGCGGTGAGTGTGGTGCTGTCGTCACTGACGATAAAGATGATCTTGCCCTTGATGCCAAAGTCGCCGATTTCGCTAAAGAGCACGTAGGGCTCCTGGTCAAAGCCCGAGATGGGAAGCACGGCGGCCTTGGTGGCGCTGGTCAGCTCGTCTGCCAGCGCGTCAAGGGAAGCCCATTTAGACGTGTCCTTTACGGCAACGGGCACGGCCACGCGCCCAAAGGGCATCAGATGCACGAGCGTGTCCTTGGAGATGTTGGAGTTGGGCACAATGATGGTCTGCCCGTAGGCATCCTCGATGGTCGTGTGGCGCCAGGTGATGTCCTGTACCACGCCCGACACGCCGCCGACCTCGATATTGTCGCCGGGCTTGATGATGCCCATAAAGGTCACCTGCATGCCGCCGATAAGGTTCGACAGCGTGTCCTGAAAGCCGAGCGAGATGGCAATGCCGCCGACGCCAAGAGCGGCGACGAGCGCGTTTGCGTTAATGCCAAAGCAGTTGTCGAGGATAAAACTGCCGCCAATCATCCAGATGACGGCGCGCGCAATGTTGATGAAGATGCTCGAAGCGGGAAGCGGGTTATCGTCGCGGTTGAGCAGGTGACGCAGCGTCTTGGAAACGACTTTGGCGGCAACGGCGGTGCCTATCGCCAAGATGCCAGCCCAGATGATGTTGTGGACCCACCGCTGCTCAAAGAAATGAAGAATCGGCTCAAACAATTCCATGTAGGGAAAACCTCCTCATGATCGTTCAACCATGATACCCACCAAAAAGCCCGTCCGATCACAACGGACGGGCTTTTGCGCTCGATATAAGGTTTGTACGGCGGGGCTGCAAGGCCCGGCGGTGTAGCTTAGCGGCGGCGCTTCCAGATAATGCCGAGCATGATGACGATGACGCCGCCGATGAGGCATGCACCGACCACGGTCAGCGTACGGTCTCCCGTTGCGGCAAGCTTACCGGCCGTCTTCTTGGCGGTGATCTGCGTGGTCATCGTGCCGGGTTTGGATGAGGGCTCAGGCGTTGGGGTCGGATGGGGTGCGGGGCTCTCGGCGGAGCCAAAGCTGATGGTGCCCGCGAGCGAGGCCATCTTGTTCTCCCAGTCGTCCTGCCCGATCAGTGCCCTCAGCGCTGCCTCGCATGTACTCCACTCGGCGCACTTCTTAGCTTTTGCAAAGGTGGGAAAGTCGGTCGTGTTGGTAATGATGTAGTTGTTGGTGGCGACGGCGTAGTTCTTGGCGGGGTCGAGCGCGCTGCCATCCTTGGTGAGTGTGGCGCTCACAATGCGCTTGCCTTCGGGCTGCGTCCAATCAATCGTCACGTTAATGCCGCCAAAGGAGAGAACGCTGCCAGAGTCATCGCGCCACTTGTACTTGTCTTGCGCCTCCTGCTCGGTATGGCCGGCTGCCACGTAGGCTTGCTGAAGCTCGTAGCTGTGATTGCAATCGTCGCTGATCTGCAGTGAGTGCTCAAGCGCTGCGAGGAAGTTTGCACCGGTCATGGTCCAGGTCTCCACGGTGTTGCCATAAGGCGAGATGGCGATGACGTTGCCGGCGGTCACATCGCCCGCTGCGATGCCGCCGCGGATGCCGCCCGCGTTTTCGATGGCGAGGTCTGCCCCCGTCAGGGCAAGATAAGAGCCGCAGATCACATGCCCGATGGTCTGGGCCTTGGTGGTGTCGCTCGCTTTGCTGGGACGCAAATCGGTGGTGCGCACCATCTCCCAGCCATGCGTACCCGCGGCGTCTTCGCCGTAGAAATAGTCAGTGGCGGATGTGCCGATCACTTTGTTCGACTCGATTTTAAAGGCGTCGTCGAGTGGCTTGATTTTGTTATTGCGAACCTCATCGAGTTGACTCTGGTAGAAGGCGCCCTTGTCGGGGTCTGCCAAAAGGTCGTTGACGTTCTTGGCGGTGTAGAGCTTCTCGTCGCTGTCGTCTGCGGGGATCGTGACCGTGTCATCGTCGGTCGTCACGGTGCCATTCGTGTCGTACTTGTACGGAATGGAAAGCAGACCGACCTCGGCAAAGGCGCTGCCCGCCTCGACGACGCGGATCGGCTTGCCGTCGGCCCCCGTCACGTTTTCGTCTAAGTTGATGTGCTCGTGGCCCGCGACCAGTGCATCGACCCCAACGAGCTTTGCAGCAAAGGCCTTGGCGTTGAGCGTGTGAGCGATGCAGACGATAACGTTGCAGCCCTCATCCTCGCGCAGTCGCTTAGCCTCGGCATTGATGGCGGCTGCCGCATCCGAGAACGACGTGTCCTGGACAAGGCCTTCGCGCAGTGAGAATCCCAGCGACTCATCCATGGCACCCACGACGCCGACCTTGATTTTGTAGTCGAATGTGGAGTGATCTTCGCTGTCCTCCCAGGTACGGTCGAGCGTCTTGGTGATGCTCGAGCTCCATACGCCGCTCGTAGACTTCGCGTTTGCGCAGAGCATGGCGAAGGGCGTGCCGGTGGTGCTGTAGCCGGTCATGGTGCGGAGCTTGTCAGCGCCGTAGCTCCAGTCGTGGTTGCCCGGCGTGGTCGCGTCGTAGCCGTTCGCATAAAAGGTGTCCATGAGCTCGGCGATGCTTTTGCCCTCGCTCATAGTGGCGAAGGATTGCCCGTGGAAGGTATCGCCCGCATCGAGCAAAAGATCGGGGGCACTGCCTTGAGCGCTATAGAGAACTGCCAGTCCGTCAAAGCCGACAGTGCCGGTACCCTTGCTTGCGTTGTAGCTGTACTTGTAGCTGCCGTGGATATCATTGGTGTGCATGACGGCCACGGAGCCGTCAATAGCGGCGGGCAGGTTCCCCGCGAAAGCGAGGCTTGGGATGCCTGTGAGTGCGCCGGCAAACAACGCGGCAGCTAACGCAAGGCGGGGGAGTCTTTTCATGGCGGTCTCCTTACTCTTTAACAAAAACCGCCGCAAAGGTGTCTGTCCCTTTGCGGCGGTTTTGACGTCTGCGCAGATAAAACCTGCCAAAATAAACCTGTCCCTTTTTGGTAGGTTTAGCTCAGCAGCATGCGGTCGTTGGCGAGCTCGCCGCCCGAGACCTCCTCGAACTTCTGAAGCAAGTCGGCCACGGTGAGCGATTTCTTCTCATCGCCCGTCACGTCGTAGATTACGTGGCCCTCGTGCATCATGATCAGGCGATTGCCCAGACGGATAGCGTCGTTCATGTTATGCGTGACCATGAGCGTGGTCAGGTGGTTCTCGTCGACGATTTCCTCGGTCAGATTGAGCACCTTAGAGGCCGTCTTGGGGTCGAGTGCCGCGGTATGCTCGTCGAGCAGCAGCAGGCGCGGCTTGGTGAGCGTGGCCATGAGCAGGGTGAGTGCCTGGCGCTGGCCGCCCGAGAGCAGGCCGACCTTGGCGTTGAGGCGCGTGTCCAGACCAAGGTCCAGGCGTTTGAGCAGCTTGACGTACTCGTCCTTCTCGGCCTTGGTGACGCCCCACGAAAGGCCGCGACGCTGGCCGCGACGCTTGGCGAGTGCCAGGTTCTCGGCAATTTGCATGTCGGCTGCGGTGCCGCGCATGGGGTCCTGGAACACGCGGCCCAGGTACTTGGCACGCTGCGACTCGCTCAGACGCGAGATGTCGGTGCCGTCGAGCTCGATAACGCCCGAATCGAGCGGATACACGCCGGCGATCATGTTGAGCAGCGTGGACTTGCCGGCGCCGTTGCCGCCAATCACGGTTACAAAGTCGCCATCGTTGAGGGTAAGGTCGACGCCGGTAAGAGCGCGCTTTTCGGTGACGGTGCCCTTGTTAAAGGTCTTCTTGACGTGCGAGAGCTTAAGCATCTGCCTCATCCCCCTTCGTGTAGGAGCTGCGGAGCTTATAGCGCTCCCAAACCACGGGCACGCATAGGGCCACGGCGACAATCACGGCGGAGAGCAGCTTCATGTCGTTGGCGTCCATGCCCAGCTGCAGCACGATGGCGCGGATGAGGAAGTACACCACGGAGCCAAAGACGGCGGAGGCAAGACGGACGCTAAACTGCGTGAGACCGCCGGGCAGCAGGCGGCCGAGCACCTCGCCGATAACAATGGCGGCGAGACCGATAACGATGGCGCCGGTGCCCATGCCAATGTCGGCGTACTTCTGGCTCTGGCAGATGAGCGCGCCCGAAAGGCCAATGAGGGCGTTGGAGAGCACGAGGGCGATCATCTTAGTGGAGTTGGTGTTGACGCCCAGGGCACGGATCATGTACTCGTTGTTGCCGGTGGCGCGCAGCGCCGAGCCGATCTCGGTGCCAAAGAACCAATACAGGATGGCAACGATAGCCACGGCGAGCAAGATGCCCAGGATGATGGCAACGGTGGACTGCGGCAGACCCGTCATATTGCTGACGGCCGAGAACACGGTGCCCTTGGCAAGGATAGGCGTGTTGGATTTGCCCATGATGCGCAGGTTGATGGACCACAGGCTGATCTGGGTGAGGATTCCGGCGAGGATCGCGGGAATCTCAAAGACGGTAGTCAGAATGCCCGTGACCGCGCCCGCAATGGCGCCGGCGCACATGCCGGCCAAAACGGCGAGCAACGGGTCGGCATTGTTGTTGACGATGAGCACGGCGCAGACGCAGCCGCCGAGGGCAAAGCTGCCGTCGCAGGTCATATCGGGGATGTCGAGCAGGCGGAACGTGATAAACACGCCAAGCACCATAATGCCCCAGAGGACACCCTGCGAAACGGCGCCCTGCAATGCAATGAGCATGCTTCATACCTCCTAGGATAGGGTGGACACGTGATTTTCCATAATAGCGGTACCAATGCATAAAAGAGCAGCGGACGGACATTTTGTTTTACCAAAAACAAGCAGGGCGAACGCCGGTCTTTAGCGTTCGCCCCAATGACTCAGATATTGAATAACGCAGCTATGGCGCAAGCGCGTGCCTAGCTGCGTTACCGCGCATGGCGCTACTCGTCTAGAGCGGAAAGGTCGATACCCAGGGCCTCGGCCATCTCGTCGTTCTTGACGACGACCAAATCCTTGCTTGGGAGGTGCTTGATCGGCATATCCTCGGGCTTGGCCTCGCCCTTCAGAATCTTAACGGCCATCTCGCCCGCGGCGTAGCCCAGGTCCTCATAGTTGATGGAAAGGGTGAACAGGCCGCCGGCCATGCACATGCCCTCCTCGCCGGTCACAAAGGGAAGCTTGTTCTCCTTGCAGATCTGACCGACCTGCGCAGCGCCCGCGGCGATGGTGTTGTCAGTGGGAGAGTAGAGCGCGTCGACCTTGCCCACGGCAGACTCGACGACGGACTGGATCTCGTTGGAGCTCGAGACGGTGAAATCGGTGTACTCCAGGCCCAGCTTGTCGAGTTCCTTCTTGGCGGCCTTGATCTGGACGTCGGAGTTGGACTCGGCGGTGCAGTAGAGCAGTCCGACCTTTTTAACGTCGGGCAGGACCTTCTGCATCATCTCGAGCTGCTCGGCGACCGGGGTGAGGTCGGAGGCGCCGGTGACGTTGGTGCCGGGCTTGTTGTTGTCTTGGACCAGGCCGGAGGCGGCGTAGTCGGTGATGGCGCAGCCCACGATGGGGATATCGGCCGTGGCGCCGGCGGCAGCCTGTGCGGCAGGCGTGGCGATGGCGTAGATCAAGTTGACGTTGTCGCCCACAAACTTGTCGGCGATGGACTTACACGTGGACTGGTCGTTCTGGGCGTTCTTCTGGTCGATCTTGACCTTGAGTCCGCTCTTCTTGATGGCCTTGACAAAGCCGTCGTTGGCGGCGTCGAGCGCGGAGTGCTCAGTGAGCTGCAGAACGCCGATGGTGTAGTCGGAACCGGCGGCTGCAGAGCCGGAACCAGAGTTGCCGCCGCATCCGGCGAGCGGGGCCAGTGCGAGCAGGCCGGCGGAGACCAGAAGGCTCCTGCGGCTGATGGTGATGTCGTTCATGTCATTACCCCCAGTATAGAAATTGCTGGAAACACTGCACTCAAACAAAGTGCAAGTGGGTCTATAGTAGCGCCGATGCCCATTTTTTCAACAACCTGTCGGGTTTTTTAATACTGAACCGGATGGACGGCGGGGGATTTGGCGGGCAACGGCAAGACTTAGGCGGCGGGCGCGGGCCGCTCCCCCTCGTCCAGCGCGGCAAAGAGCTTCTTGCCGTCGAGCAGGCGCGTGCTAACGTTTCTCATGCGGCCGACCTCGACGGTGCGTAGGGTGTCGTCGGAGCCGTGCTCGTCGACGACCGTTCCCAGCAGATACGAGACGCCGTCTCGCTGTTTGATGGCAAAAGGCCGAACGGTCATCCGCGTCACTTCGATCTTGTCATGTGTTGTGACGCTTGAAATGTCAAAGCTCACCGTGGTTCCGTGGTCGATGGCCCGCTCGATGAGCTCGCAGGTATCGATGCGTTTGGCGGGCGGTCGCGTGGTCTTGGCGGGTTTGCCTTCTGCGCTTGGTGCCGGCTCGGACGTATCGAGATAGCCGCGAACATCGGCGCTTGCCATGGCGACCAGATGGCGCGCTATGCTTTTCCTGGTCGCGATGGGTGTGGAGCGGTTGCGCATGACCATGCCATGGAGTCGAATGATTTCCTCGTCGGAGAGCGGTCGGGTGAGAAGTCGGTAGCCCGCGCCGCGCTTGTACTCAATCTCGTATCCGGCATGTCGCAGGGCGGAAATCGCGGTATGGATGCTGCGCCGCGCTGCCGAGATGGGCATGCGAGCGGGGTCGTCGGGATGGGCGAGGCGCTCGATCAGCTCATCGGGAGGAAGCGCTTTGTCCTCACCGGTATGCTCGCTTAAGAGTTGCAGGATGCGCACAGCGCGATAGGCTGCCATGGAAGCAGCACCCCTGGTCGTGGCCTCGTAGTTCTCAACAGCGGGTTTGGTCATTGCGTTCACGTCCTTTCCGTTTTTGGGTGATGACGCTACGGAGCCTAGGACACGGGGTTTGCTTAGGGGCACAGGGCACTCTGGGTGGTCGGTAGTCGTCGGCAAGCGGCGGGTCGAGTTTTCAACAGCCCTGATCAGCTGACCAAAAGCTTGACAAAAGCTTGACGGATGCTGTTGAAAAAAGCGCCCCTCGGCTTGCCGAGAGGCGCTGGTGCGACACGCTGTAACGCGCGGGACGGAGCTGTGGCGATTAGAAATCGGCGTTGCCCACGGTGCGGGGGTGCGGAAGGACGTCGCGGATGTTGCCCACGCCCGTCAGGTACATGACCAAACGCTCGAAGCCCAGGCCGTAGCCGGCGTGTTTGCAGGAACCGTAGCGGCGCAGGTCAAGGTAGTACTTGTACTGCTCGGGGGCCATGCCCAGGTCCTTGATGCGGGCCTCGAGCAGATCCAGGCGCTCCTCGCGCTGGGAGCCGCCGATAATCTCGCCGATACCGGGAACCAGGCAGTCGGCGGCGGCGACGGTCTTGCCGTCGTCGTTCATGCGCATGTAGAAGGCCTTGATCTCGGCCGGGTAGTCGGTCACAAAGGTCGGGCGCTTAAAGTGCTCCTCGGTCAGGAAGCGCTCGTGCTCGGTCTGCAGGTCGATGCCCCAGCTGACAGGATAGTCAAACTTGTGACCGGCGGCGACGGCCTGCTCCAGGATCTCGACGGCCTCGGTGTAGGTGACGCGGGCAAAGTCGGAGTTGGCCACGTGGTTCAGGCGCTCGATCAGGCCCTTGTCCACAAACTTGTTGAGCATGTTGAGCTCGTCGGGGCAAGTGGCCATAACGTCCTTAAGAACGTACTTGAGCATGGCCTCGGCGTTATCCATGTAGTCGTTCAGGTCGGCAAAGGCCATCTCGGGCTCGATCATCCAAAACTCGGCGGCGTGGCGCGTGGTGTTGGAGTTTTCGGCGCGGAAGGTGGGGCCAAAGGTGTACACGTCGCCAAAGGCCATGGCAAAGTTCTCGGCATTGAGCTGGCCGGACACGGTAAGGCTTGCATGCTTGCCAAAGAAGTCCTGGCTCCAGTCGACCTCTCCGGACTCGGTGAGAGGCGGATTTTTGGGGTCGAGCGTGGTCACGCGGAACATCTCGCCGGCGCCCTCGCAGTCACTCGTGGTGATGATGGGGGTGTTGACGTAGACAAAGCCCTGCTCCTGGAAGAAGCGGTGGATGGCGGCAGCCGCGACAGAGCGGATGCGGAACACGGCACGGAACAGGTTGGTGCGCGGGCGCAGGTGCTGCTGGGTACGCAGGAACTCGACGGTTGCGCGCTTCTTCTGCAGCGGGTAGTCCGGGGCGCTCGTGCCCTCTACCTCGATGGAGGTGGCAGAAAGCTCGAAAGGCTGGGGCGCATCGGGGGTCAGCTTGACGGTGCCGGTGCAAATGAGTGCAGCCGAGACGTTTTGGTGGGCGATTTCGTCGTAGTTGCCGAGCGTCTCGCGGTTCATGACGACCTGCAGGTCGCGGAAGCAGCTGCCGTCGTTGAGCGTGACGAAGCCAAAGTTCTTCATGTCGCGGACGGACTTGACCCAGCCGGCGACAGTGACGGTCTTGCCGCCGAGCGACTCGGCATCGGCATAGAGCTGCGCGATTTTGGTGCGGTTCACGTATCCTCCCATAACGGTTGAATGATAGTTATCCATACAGTTCGATATTCTAGCAGCTCGGCTCATTTGGGCTATACAGATAAGGCATTGACGGGACGGTTTTCAAACGAAAAGCGCCCGCGGCCAGATGGTCGTGGGCGCTTGCGTGTTGCCTATTGGCTGTACGGCGCAGGACTCGTTACTTGGTCTTGACCACCAGCAGCGGGTCGCCCAGCTTGACGAGCGGGTTGCCGGCGATAAGCGTTCCAGACTCGCCGACATGGTCGATGCTCTTAAGACGATCGAGCTCGGAGATGATGACGGTCACGATGTCCTCGTGGCCAGCGGCCTTAATGGCATCGCGGTCGAAACTGATGAGCGGCTGGCCTGCCTTGACCACATCGCCCATCTCGACAAAGCGGGCAAAACCCTTGCCGTTCATTTGCACGGTGCCCAGGCCGACATGGATGAACACGCGAAGGCCGTCCTCGGTGATCATGCCAATAGAGTGGTTGGTGACGGTGGTGGCGCCGATGCGGCCGTTAGCGGGCGCATAGATGGTGCCGGTGATGGGCTCGATGCCGTAGCCCTGGCCGAGCATACCCGAGGCGATGGTCTCGTCGGGAATCTCGTTTAGATTGACGAGCACACCGTTAACGGGAGCGTAGATGACGCCTTCGCGGGTGGCGAAGCTTGCTGCGGGCGGTACGGACGCCTCGCCCGACGAGTTGAACGTGGACTTGAGCGAATCGAGTAGACCCATAGATGCCTCCAACGTATCAAGTGCGCATGTAGCGCACGCGTAGTTTTGCCGGAAACGTTTCGTGTGTGTTACCGGCTCGGTCAGCGTCTCTATTTTACGCTGCTCAACGACGGCCCTGAGCTGGGATTATGTGATATATCAGTTGAAGGGAACTTATTGCGGATACGTTTCGATGCCGTGCGTCCAAGTGGGGTACGCTTGAAGGCGATACATAACGTGCGCACGAATCGCGCGAAGGGAGCATATATGATCGTCGAGAGCCATGCGCTGTGGGGCGAGGAGCCGACCGAGGAATATCCGGCGACGTTTACCTATATGGGGGCCGAACCGCTGCCCGGCAAGCCCAATGGTCGTCGCCCGGCAGTGATCATCTGCGGCGGAGGCGCGTTTACGCACATCGCTCCGCACGAGCAGGACCCGGTGGCGTTTGCATTTTTGGATCACGGGTACCAGGCCTTTGTTCTCAACTATGTCACGAGTGGCACGGGTGACGTGAGCTTTCCGCACCCCCAGGCAGATCTTGCCAAGATGGTCGCCACGGTTCGTGCGAATGCCGACGAGTGGCATGTCGATCCCAAGCGCGTGTGCGTTGTGGGCTTTTCGGCGGGCGGCATGATTTGCGCCTCGCTGGCAACGCAGTGGAAGACCGGCCCCTTCGCGGCACTTGCCGGGGCGCGTCCGGACGACATTCGTCCCGATGCCGTGGTGCTGGGCTATCCATTGCTCGACTTTGCCTATGTCCGCGACATGCAGACGCGCGACCCGCGCATCGACTTGCGCGTGCCCAAGACAGGTGGCAAGACGGGGCGCGATTTGCTCAACGACTACCTGTCGATAGTGACCGGCGGCGAGGCCACCGAAGAGCACCTGGCCGATATCTGCCCTACCACGCATGTTTCGCGTCAGATGCCCCCGACTTTTGTGTGGGGCGTGTCCGATGACAAAACGGCGCCGATCGCGCAGGTCTATCCGTTTGCTCAACGCATGGCCGAGGAGGGCGTCGCTTGCGAGATGCACGTCTTTGACCAAGGCGGTCACGGCCTTTCGCTCGGCAATGCCAATACCGCGGTCGACAACGAGGACAAACAGGTGGCGGTTCGCCCTTGGATTCGCCTAGCCTTCCGCTTCCTGGAGCGCCATCTGTAAGAGTAAGAGGGCCAGCCCCATCCCGTCCCTCATAACTTGCGGTGAAATAGTTCCTGTTTTTGCTGGTTAAAGCCCCAAACAGGAACTATTCCACCGCAACTTCGTTTTGATGCCCGGGCCGGAAACCGCGTCCCAGTTTTGCCCCGGGACTGCGGACAAAAAGTTGGACCGTTGAGGTCCGGAACGGAGTCCGCATGGCATACAGTAGGAGAATGGTGGAGAGGGCCAGGGCGCTTCGCGGCGCCGGGCTCACCGT